>JALOTM010000107.1 GCA_025457905.1 Methanomassiliicoccales archaeon | reverse complement strand
CGGAAGTTGCGCCCGAACTCCTCCCTCGCCTCGGTCGAGCCGTTCCCGAGCGCATACTTGGCGAGCTTGGCGAACTCCGAGGTGGTCATGGCGCGGTCCCGGTCCGTGATGCCAGTGAAGGTCTTGCGGTGGTTGATGGTTATGGAGAAGGCCGATTTGGTATCGTAGGGTATGTCGTTAGGGGCCAGTTTCTTCAGCATCGGATAGCTACCATAATTGCCGGCAAGCACATCCGCCAAGAAAGGTAGTTGGAGCTTCTGGGCGATCTCGTGCGAGGCGGTGGTGCAGATCAACCCCCCCGCGTCCTTGCGCATGGTCCTTATGGAATCGGGGGTCACGAACTCCGAGGCGATGACCATATCCGTTTCACGCTCCCTGTCGTCGAAATCGTAGACCAGGACGAAACGCCCGTGCCTGAGGCACTCTATGGCCTTGTCCACATCGCTAGCCATGCTGCCACTTCCGATTCGCATGGCCAGTGATGATATTAATCGCTTTGTAGCTACTTATCCGTTGGTAGTTTCTATCTTTCTCATTCTGCGAAATCCTGCCTCAACCTTTTAAATCCAGCAAGAGCATGCGCGGTCGATGTCCGTCTCCCTGGACGACCTCGAGGGCATGCGCGCTCTGGACGCATCCTCGATGTTGCAGCAGATCATAGGGCTCCCCGACCACCTCAGATCGGCCTTGGATGGCAAGGTGGCACCGCTGTCGAAACCAAAAGGCATCGCGATCTGTGGAATGGGGGGCTCGGCCGTGGGCGGGGACATAATGGCCGACCATGCGGTGGCCGTCTCGGACGTGCCTGTGTGCGTGGTCAGAGGGGTCGAGTTGCCGAGATGGGTGAGCAACGCGAGCCTGGTGGTCATGGTCTCCTACTCCGGCAACACCTGGGAGGTGCTGGACCTCTATGAGAGGGCTAAGGAACGCTCTTGCCATCTGGTCTCCGTTACCTCGGGGGGGAGGCTAATGGAGCTCAGCGAGGCGGACGGCATACCTATCGTGAGGGTCCCAAAGGGACTCCAGCCCCGGGCGGCGCTCGGGTACCTCCTCGGCGCCGAGGGAGCGGTCCTGGACGCGGCGGGCCTCAGCACCATGCGGAAGGACCTCTCCTTGGCGCAGCTGGCCATGGCAGATCTGCGCATGAACCTATCTCCCGGCGTTCCTTCCTCCTCCAATATGGCCAAGAAGACGGCCCTCAAGCTCAAGGGCAGGATACCGGTGGTGTACGCACCGCGCAACCTCCGGACAGTGGCCTACCGTTGGCAGACGCAGATAAACGAGAACAGCAAGATGATGGCCTTCTCAGGGGAGTTCCCCGAAATGAACCACAATCAGATCGTCGGTTGGGCCGAAGGGCAGGCGGACAGTGGCCTGCTCCCCGTCTTCCTCAAGCCCGTAACTGCCAAGGGCAACCTGGGGGAGAAGATGGAGGTAGCCATGCAGCTTATCCGCGAGGCGAAGGTCCAGCCTCTGGCCATTGAGCTCTCTGGGCGCACCACCTTGGAATCGGCGCTCATGGGCATCATGCTAGGTGATTTCGTCTCCTTCTACCTGGCCATGCTCAAGGGGGTCGACCCGACCCCCGTATCCTCCATCGAGGAGCTCAAAAGGCGCATGAGATGATGGCCCCCTCTTATATGGCATCGGAGAGGATACAAGGTTTCCCGGCGCTTACTGGCCTTCGGCCGCAGGTCCTCATCCTGGGCACGATGCCAGGAAGGGAGTCATTGCTCAAGGGACAATACTATGCCAACCCCAGGAACGACTTCTGGAGGCTCGTGTATGGGGTCTTCGACGAGCAGCTTACACCTGGCATCAGCTATTCACAGAGGATCGAGTTCTTGATGGCGAGGCGGTTGGCGGTCTGGGACGTATTGCAGAGCTGCGAACGGAGCGGCAGCGGAGATGAAAGCATCACGAACCCCGCCGTGAATGATTTCGAGAGCTTCCTCAAGGCCAATCCTGGGATTCGCTGCGTGTGCTTCAACGGGAAGAAGGCGAGGGCGCTATTCGAGGAGATGGTGAGACCATCATTGACCCGAAGGATGGGGCTCATCACCCTCCCCTCCTCCTCACCGGCGCACGCGATAGCCTTCGGGAAGAAGCTCGAGAGATGGTCGATCATTAAGGCGTTCCTAGGTCCGGACCCTCCCCTCTGAGTCCTTCACGACTCGCCACCCACCAAACTATAATAGAAGGGTCCATATTCACTTGGCGATCAATCATGAAGCAGGACGCTGACTGGATACGCGATCAGGTCAAGGCCCATACCAAATGGTTCGAGGAATCCATCCCCACCATAGCCTCCGAGAACTTGATGTCACCTCTGGCCAAGGAGATGATGATCTCCGACTTCCATGACCGCTACGCCGAGGGCATGCCTGGCAAGCGCTACTACCAAGGCAACATCTACGTGGACAAGGTGGAGAACAAGTGCATGGAGCTGGCCCAGCGCGTGTTCAACGTGCCCTTCGTCGACGTCCGACCGACATCCGGCACCGTTGCCAACATGGCGGTGCTGTTCGCCCTTTGTGAGCCCGGCGATGTGATCGCCACCACCGCCTTGGCCAATGGCGCGCACATCTCCACCGCCCAGTTCGGCGCAGTGGGCCAAAGGGGGGTCAAGGCCATCAACTATCCATGGGACGAGGAGCGCATGACCATAGACGTCGACGGTGCGCGCAAGTTGCTCCTCAAGGAGAAGCCCAAGGTGGCGCAGTTCGGCCTATCGCTGTTCCTTTTCCCTGTACCTCTGAAGGAGCTCGAGCCCACCTTCCAGGAGATAGGCTGCTTGGTGTGGTACGACGCGGCGCACGTGCTCGGCCTCATCGCCGGCGGCCAGTTCCAGGATCCCCTGCACGAGGGCGCCAACATAGTCTCAGGCAGCACCCACAAGACCTTCCCTGGCCCGAACCACGGGATATTGCTCGGCAACAAGATGACCGAGGACATCGAGAAGCGCCTGCGGAGGTCCGTGTTCCCGGGCGTCACCAGCTCGCACCACCTGCACGCCATGGCCGCCCTGGCAGTGACCATGGCGGAGATGGAGGATTTCGGCAAGGACTACGCCCGGCAGATCGTGCGTAACTCCAAGGCCCTGGGCCAGGCGATGCACGAGCTGGGCATGGACGTTCTCTGCCCCAACCTAGGCTTCACCAAATCGCACACCATCGCCGTCAACGTCTCCAAGCACGGCGGCGGGGACCAGGTGGCCAAGGACCTGGAGGCGGCCAACATCATCACCAACAAGAACATGCTCCCAGGCGACGAGAGCAGCATCAGACCATCCGGCATTCGCATCGGCACCCAGGAGATGACCAGGCTGGGTATGAGTGAGGGCGAGATGAAGCAGGTCGCTTCCTTGATCCACCGTGTGGCCGTGAAGAAGGAATCCCCCGCGAAGGTCAAGGAGGACGTGAAGGAGCTGAAGAGGCACTTCAACAAGGTGCAGTACTGCTATCACGCAGGCACCCCCGCTTATAAGTTCTACGAGCTGGTGTGAGAAGGTTCGAACGCCGAAAACCGTTTGTCCCCCCCGTCAAGGGGGGGCAGGGTCATTTCTAATCCTTACCAGCGAATCGACCAGCTCGCAGGCCATGCACCTGTCCCTGATGGTCGGCTCGCCGCACTCGCAGGTGCGAAGCTCGGACTGCGGGTGCGACTTGATGAGGCAGGGGCGCACCTCGTCATAGCTGGCCAGGATGGCGAACTTGGTCCCGGTGTGGCGGTCCTCCAGGTCGTCCACGATGGCACGATACTCGTTCCTGAGCGCACGGTCCGCATAGGGGCACTCGTCGTCCGAGAACGGAAGCTCCCGCAGCATCGCGTAGATATACGATTCCTTCTCTGGGACCTGGCGCAAAGGTTGGATGCGTGGGATGAGGCCGGGCTGCACCTTGAGGTGAGGTCCGAGCCGGGCCAGGCGCTCCACGTCCCCCCGGGTGAAGTTCATGAGGATGGACTGGGCGGTATCATCCAGGTTCAGGCCGGTGGCCAGGACGTCAGCTCCGATGTCGCGGGCCACCTTGTTCATGCAGCGGCGCCTGAGGACGCCGCAGTAGGTGCAAGGGCCCTTGTCCGTCAGCTGCGGGACCAGCTCGTCCATTGTCCTTCCCACCTCATCCTGGAAGGAGATGAGATGATGCCTTACGCCCAGGGCCTCCGTCAGCTCCTTCGCCTTGGCGAGCGTGCCCGGCCGATAGCCGGCGATGCCCTCGTCCACGGTGATGGCCTCGACCTCCAGGTCCTTCCGCCCCTCCAGGGCCTTGCACAATATGTAGAGCGCGACCGAGCTGTCCTTCCCCCCGGACAGCGCCACGGCCACCTTCCTCTTTCCGTCAAGGTCGACCTGCCTTCGCAGCTCTCTCTTGACCCGACGCTCCACGTACTCCAAGAAATGCTCATGGCATAGGTGTGAGCCGTTATAGCGCACGTACTCGACCGCCTCCTTGGAGCACTTGATGCACTGCACGTCCCTCCCACGTTATCCTCCGATTAAAAGCTTCCCCGGGCCTGTTTCGGGCACCACATGCAAAGGGTTAACTCATACCAGCGGATTTTAGGGAGGATGAAGGAAATGCGGGAGATTTGGATAGAGAAGTACCGTCCCAGGGTCCTCAAGGAGGTCGTGGGACAGAAGGAGATCACCGATCGCCTTCAATCCTATGTCCGCTCCAAGAACCTCCCG
>JALOTM010000106.1 GCA_025457905.1 Methanomassiliicoccales archaeon | reverse complement strand
CTCGTTCAGGATGGATGACTTGCGAGGTGCCATGGATGTAAGTAATGAATAGACTAGTATATAAAGAAAGTGCGTTCATAACCAAAAGAAGAGTGGACCGGTCGGGATTTGAACCCGAGGCCTCCTGATTGCAAATCAGGCGATCTTCCGGTCTGATCTATCGGCCCTTTAGGATGCTCGAAACGCCCAGATGAATAAATAGGTTTCCTATCTAGTGCTCGCAACTCGACAGCTGGCTCCTAAATGTCGAATGTCAGGTGAATGCACATCGTACGACCTCATGGCTTTCATCAAGCCGCACTCCGGCATAGATTCTTGAGCCACCACGGGAATGGCCATCTGGACGTTATTCGATGGTACGCTGCTCGCAGTGTCACAAGGAGTTCGATCCAGCCAACGACAAGGAATGGAAAGCTTCCATCTCCGGCAGCATCCTGGGAGACGAATGCACCGAGACCTACTACTATTGCGACGAGTGCGGGGTCTATACCAAAGAGGTCTCATGGGACCTCTTTTCGGGAGAGGAGTCCGCCAGTGAGTACGGACCGATCCTCAGGGCGGATGGCGATGCCAAGGTGGCGCTCATCAGGAGCTGCGACTCGCCATGGAACAAGAAGTGCCGCTGCGCCGCCCACATGTCCTATTTCGACGATTCGCTTGATTGACATCCCGGAATCATAGGTACTGCAGCCTGCCCTCCACCTCGCGCCCCACGTTCTGGTTGTTGCGCAGCCACTCCTCCAGCACCTCCCGGGCGCCGGTGGCCACCACCTTGGCCCTCAGCGCATGCAGCTCCTCGCCGCTGACGTCCAGGTAGCGCTTGGAGTTCTTGGCGTGGTAGGCCTGCAGGCAGACCATGAACCGCTGGTCGTCCTGGACCTCCTTCCCGTCCATGGTCAGGGAGGTCAGCCTCCCCTGCCTCTCGTCGTAGCAGGCCCTGGCCCGGGAGTTCACCTGGTAGCACTCCCCCTCACCGTTCCGGTTCTCCTTGCGCATGAAGCTGGCGAACATGCGCCTCAGCTGCGCCCCGGTTACCAGGTAGCGGAAGAGCGGCTCGTTGTAGGGGAAGCAGGTGGCCACGTCCCTGAGGGTGACGATGGGGCCCAGCTCCTTGATCCGGATAGAGCCGCTGGCCAGGAGCATGACGTCGCTCTCCGTCATCTCCGCCAGGGCATCGGCGAACAGGTCGCCCATGCTCGTCTCCACTTCCCTCAGCGGGTGCGTGTGCTTGAACATCAGCCGGGAGATCATGGCGCTGTACTTGTCGTCCACCCGCTTCTGGTAGGTCCTTATGTAGGTCTCCAGGTCCTGGTCGGGCTGGACCATGGCATCGTCGATCCTCACCAGCTGCCAGCGATGCTCGATGATGCTGTTGGTGTCGTCGTCGATGACCACGTCCAGCCTCCCGACCTGGTTGGTGCCCTCCCCCGCGGTCACGATGATCACCCCGTTCTCCACCAAAGGCTCGGTGATGTAGGTGTGCGAGTGACCTCCCACGATCATGTCCACGCCCCATTCGGGGCGCAGCATCCTGGCCAGCTCCCTGTCCGAGTCCATGCCGATGTGCGTCAGGAGGATGGTCAGGTCGATGTCGTCCCCCTTGTAGGCGTTGGTTATCCGGCCGACCTCCTGGCTGGCCTCCTCCAGGCTCACGAAGCTGCTCAGCAGGCTGTCGCCCTTGATGGAGTCCATGACCTTCTCCGTTATTATTCCGGTCACCAGTATGTCGAATCCCGCCTTCTTGAGGATGCAGAAGGGCTGCATGAGCCGCTTGTTCATCGGCTTGATGTAGAGGTTGGCGTTCCCCTTGTACTCGCTGTCGATGAGGTTGCCCTGCACCATGTCCCCGGCGATGAGGAAGAGCACGTTCTCCTCCTCCCGCCGCACCTTGTTCAGGTATGCGGAGAGCAGGGCCAGCCCCCCCACGCTCTTGCCGGAGGTGTCGATCTCGGAGAAGAAGTCCCCGTGCAGGTCGTTGGCGTGAATGATCGTGAGCTTCCTGGTGCCGCCCATCTTACCACCGGGCCGGAATCGGGCTGCACCATACAAATAGATGCGCGGGGCGAGACCTACCTGAGGGTGTAGTCGTCCTCGAAGACGATGTAGCGCGTCCCGTCCAGCCCTAGGCGGGAATAGACCTCGTGTGCCAGGCGGTTGCCCCTCTCCACATAGAGCCGGATGCCCACCACCTCCTCCGTGCGCTTGGACCTTGCCACCAGCTCGCGGAAGAGGGACTTGAACGCGCCCCTCCCCCTCTCCTCCGGGACCACGTACACGCTCTGCAGCCACCAGAACGCGCCGTTCCTCCAGTCGCTCCATTCGCTGGTGACCAGGCATTGGCCGATGGGGATGCCGTCCCTCAACGCGAGAAGATAGAACCCCTTGGCGGGGTCAAGGAGCACGGCCCTCACGCCCTCCCTTGCGCCTTGGGGGTCGAGAGCGCGCCCCTCGGTCTCCATGGCGGTGGCGATGTTGTTCCTCGCCAGGACCTCCAGGTCTTCGGGGCGGGCGCCCCTGATCTCCAGGGCCATGTGTCGCGCTCACCTGCAGATGGCGCCCTCGGAGGCGGCGGACACCAGCTTGCGGTACTTGAGCAGCATGCCCGTGGGCTTCCTGTCCACGACCTTGACCTGGGCCAGGCGCTCCTTGAGCTCCTTCTCGGGGACGAGCAGCTCGATCTTGCGCGCGGGGATGTCGATGGAGATCCTGTCGCCGTCGCGCACCGCGGCTATGGGGCCCTTGGCGAAGGCCTCCGGCGACACGTGGCCGATGCACGGCCCCCTGGTGGCCCCTGAGAACCTCCCATCGGTGATCAGCGCCACGGAGTCGGAGAGGCCCATGCCCGCGATCAGGCTGGTGGGGGAGAGCATCTCCGGCATGCCCGGGCCGCCCATCGGCCCCTCGTAGCGGATGACCACCACGTCCCCCGGAACGATGCTCTTGGCCTTGATGGCCTTCATCGATTCCGCCTCGGAGTCGAAGACCTTGGCCCTGCCGGTGAAGCGCATCATCCTCTCGCCCACGGCGGCCTGCTTGACCACCGACCCTCCGGGAGCCAGGTTGCCGTAGAGCACCGCGATCCCGCCCTCCTGGTGGAACGGCCGGTCGAGGGGCCGGATGACCTCCTCGTCCTTGACTTCAGCCTCATCGCATATCCGGAAGATGCTCTTGCCGTTGACGGTGGGCCTGTCCGCCAGGAAGGGGCGCAGGCGCTTGAGCACGGCCGGGACCCCTCCCGCCCGGTCCAGGTCGGCCATCACGTAGGCGCCGGAGGGGCGGATGCTGGTGAGGTGGGGGATCTGCCTGGAGATCCCGTCGAAGGTGCGCAGGTCCACGTCCACCCCGAACTCCGTGGCGATGGCCGGGATGTGCAGCGCGGTGTTGGTGCTGCCGCCTATGGCCATGTCCAGGCGGACGGCGTTCAGGAAGGAGTCCAGGTCGGCGATGTCCCGCGGCCTGGCCCCTTGGCGCACCAGCTCCACTATCCTGCGGCCGCTCTGGCGGGCGATGGCGCGCTTGGCCTTGCTCTTGGCCAGTGAGGTGCCGCAGCCCGTGAGACTCAGCCCCAGGCCCTCGGTCAGGCAGGCCATGGAGTTGGCGGTGAACAGTCCGGAGCACGCCCCCTCGCCAGGGCAGGCGAGGCATTCCACCTCGTGAACCTTGTCCTCGCCCACCTTGCCGGCCGCCTGTGCGCCCAGGGCCTCGAAGACCGACTGCAGGTCCAGGTTCCCCTCCTTGCCCTTTCCGGCCTCCATGGGACCGCCGGTTAGCATGACGCAGGGGATGTTCACCCTCCCCGCGGCCATGAGCATGCCGGGGGTGATCTTGTCGCAGTTGGTGACCCCGACCCAGCCGTCCATGCAGTGGGCCTGCACCATCAGCTCCACGCAGTCGGATATTACCTCGCGCGAGGCCAGGGAGAAGCGCATGCCCTCGTGGCCCATGGCGATCCCGTCGCAGATGCCCGGGACGCCGAAGGTGAGCGGCACGCCCCCGGCCTCGACGATTCCCATGCGGACCTCGTCCACCAACTTGTTCAGATGGACGTGGCCAGGGATGATCTCGTTCCAGGAGTTGGCGATGCCGATGAACGGCTTGCCCATCTTCTCATCGTCGATACCCGTGGCCCTCAGCAGGCTCCGGCTGGGCGCCTTGTCCAGGCCCTTCTTGACGGTGTCACTGCGCATAGGAGTCCCGTCCGGAGATGCCCAGTGCCACTAAAGTAATTTTCCAGGGGCTCCAGGGGCGGGCACATCGCTTCGCACGAAGATCGGAGCCAACTTGATTCCTTCCTGGCGCAACCGTTTCGTGATGGCCATAAGATATGAGGTAGTGACGTTCCTGATGTTGATGGGGGATTCGATCCACAGGCTCACCATGAACATCAGCTTGTCGTTCTCCGTCTTGACTATGTGGACGGTGGGCATGAAGCGGGACTCGTCGAAGTCCAGCCTAACCTTGTCGCCCCGTGCGAGTGAGAACCTCCTCTTGCCGGCCTGTCTAGCACGATTCTCCTTCTGGACAGGGCGGACGTTAGGATAGACCATGGGGTTCTGCCTTGCCTCTTCCAGAAGGATCTCGCGGACGCGTTCCGCGTCCTCGCTCCATGGCAGGTTGACGGGCACATTCACATTATAGCATCCGATCTCTGAGTAGTTCACGACCTTGTGCACCACCAGATACGAGGACGGGATGACATACAGCCTTCCATAGCGCTCCCTGGTGGTGATGGATGTCAATCCGATGTCCATCACCTCGGCCGGACCGTTCTGCAGTGGCTGGTCCCCCACCTCTATCCAGTCGCCGAGCTGGACCCGCCCGTCGATTGCGATCAGCACCCCGCCCACCACGTTCTGAATGATGTTCTGGAAGCCGAATGTCAGGGCGAAGGCTATGGCCCCGCTGATGATGCCTATGGTGGTGGCATTTACCCCGAAAAGGGCCAGGAGGGCGATGGTGATGGCGAACCCGAGGATCAGGTACTGGATGAACTTGGCCATGGTCTTGGCCGTGGCCAGCCCCACGATCTTGGTGGCCTGACTCTTGATGATCCAGTAGAAGAGCCTGGCGATGAGCAGACCTATGAGTATTATCACCGTCGCGGTGAGTATCTGCTCCAGTATCCTCCCGGTGAACTCGATCTCCATTTCCTCGGCCGTATCGGATTGGCGATTTAATTACTTGGTCCGGGGCTGATAGCGGTCGGATTGGGGAGGAGTGCAGGAATTGAAGAAGGGGGGCGGTCGTTAGACCAAGGTTTCAGGATGTTTAGGAGCGCAGCACGATCTCGATGTTGACGCCATCGGGGACCTGTATGCGCATGAGCTGGCGGAGGGCCCTCTCGTCAGCGTCCAGGTCGATGAGGCGCTTGTGGATCCTCATCTCCCACCGGTCCCAGGTCTCGGAGCCCTCCCCGTCCGGGGACTTGCGCACCGGCACCTTGAGGTGCTTGGTGGGCAGGGGGATGGGCCCGCGGATGGCCACGCCGGTCCTCTGGGAGATGGCCTTGATCTGGCCGCAGACACTGTCGACCTTCTTCGGGTCGGTGCCGCTCAACGATATCCTCGCGCGTTGTGCCATGTGTATTCCTCAAAAGTAAGAAGGAAGGAAGGGGTTTAGGTCATGTCCCTCTTCTCGACATCGATGCACATGCCCGCCGCGACGGTGGCGCCCATGTCGCGGATGGCGAACCTTCCCAGCTGGGGGAAGTCCTTGGCCTTCTCGATGACCAGGGGCTTGGTGGGCTGGATCTTGACGATCGCAGCGTCTCCCGCCTTCAGGAACTGGGGGTTCTCCTCCTTGACCTGTCCGGTCTTGGGGTCGAGCTTCTTCTGGAGCTCGATGAACGTGCATGCCACCTGAGCGGTGTGGCAGTGGAACACCGGGGTGTAACCGACCGTGATCACCGAAGGGTGGTTGAGCACCATGATCTGCGCCGTGAAGGTCTTGGCCACCATGGGCGGGTTGTCGACCGGCCCGGCCACATCGCCGCGCTTGATGTCGTTCTTGGCGATGCCGCGGACGTTGAAGCCGACATTGTCACCAGGCCTGGCCTGGGGCAGCTGCTCGTGGTGCATCTCGATGCTCTTCACTTCGCCGACCTTGTTGGAGGGCATGAAGATGACCTTCATGTCCGGCTTGAGGATGCCGCACTCCACACGGCCGACGGGCACGGTCCCGATGCCGGTGATGGTGTAGACGTCCTGGATGGGCAGGCGGAGAGCGAGGTTGGTCGCCTGGGGCGGAATCTCTAGCATGTCCAGCGACTGGAGCAGGGTCGGGCCCTTGTACCATGGTAGGTTGGGAGAGGGCTTTACCGTGTTGTCGCCCTTGTAGGCGGACAGCGGTATGATCTGCACCTTCTCCATCTTGTAGCCGACACCCTTCAGCAGCTTGCTGACCTCCTCCTTGACCTCATCGTACCGCTTCTGGTCGTAGGCGGGCTTGGTGGCGTCGATCTTGTTGATGGCGACGATGACCTGGGTGACCCCCAATGTCCTGGCA
>JALOTM010000105.1 GCA_025457905.1 Methanomassiliicoccales archaeon | reverse complement strand
GCGTAGCCTTCGCTGCCATAATCATGATCGATGATGCGCCTCAACAAGAAGAGCACCTCACCTCGGACCTGCATGTTCTCACCTGGTTATCGCCGATCGGAGCGGTTCCGAGGGATAAAGCGCTGCCGAGCTGGTTGACGGCCGCTGATTATCTCTATGGAGAAGGCTCAGCGCCTCATCCTGCGGGCCACGCTGGGGAACCTCTCCAAGTCGGTGTGCGGCAGGAACGAGGCGGAGGAGAACTCATCGAAGAACCTCTGCGAAGTTGAGAGCTCCAGGTAGGTCATGTCCTCGTGGACCCTCATGGACTCCTCCCTCCGTTCCCTGGAGAGAAGCGCCTCCACCGCTCCCGCCAGTGCCGCGTTGCCTATGAACTTGAATCTGTCCCGAGGGATGTCCGGCAGCAGACCGATGAGGATGGCGTTCTCCACATCGATGTAGTTGCCAAAGCCCCCGGCGATGTAGACCCGCCCCAGGTCCTCAAAGCCCTTGTCCACGGCGGATAGCAGGACGCTGCATCCCGCATACACCGCCGCCTTGGTGCGCAATATGTTGGCCAGGTCGGAATCGGAGACGGCTATCTCCCTGTGCCCCTCTCCTCGGAGCTGGAGGAGGTACTCGCCGCCCTCCATCGTGAACCGTGTCCGTACGGGGTCCGTCCCCTGTACGCGGCCCTTCTTGTCCACCAGGCCGCGCAGGAACATCTGCGCCACCAGGTCGATCAGGCCCGAGCCGCAGATGCCTAGAGGGCTCCTGCCACCGATGACCTCCAGGGTCGGCTCCAGCGAAGACGGGATGGAAACCTTCTCGACGGCCCCCTCGGTGGCCCTCATGCCAGCGGCCACCTCCCCTCCCTCGAAGGCGGGCCCGGCGGAGGTGGAGCAGGCCACGATGAATTCCTTGTTGCCTACGGCCACCTCCCCGTTGGTGCCGACGTCGATGAGCATGGACAGCTCCTCCCGCTCGTGCATCCGCGAGCTGAGGATGTCGGCGGTGATGTCCCCACCGACGAAGCTGGCCCTGCCGGGAAGGAAGTAGACGGGAGCCTCGGACCGGATCCCCAGGCCCAGGTCCTTGCCCTTGACCACGGGCGGCAGGTTGGTGACCGGGATATAGGGCTCGTAGCGGATGTTCCGGGGGTCCAGCCCTAGGAAAAGGTGCACCATGGTGGTGTTGCCAGCCACGGACAGGGCGCAGACCTCCGCCCCGCCTGCGTCCGCCCTGGCCTCCCGGATTAGCTGGTCCACGGTCTTCAATATGAGCTCCTGCAGCTCCTCCAGGCCGCCCTCCTCGGCGTGGGCGATGCGCGAGATCACGTCGTCGCCAGCCCTAGCCTGGCGATTGTAGTCGGAAGCGGTGGCCAGCACCTCCCCCGAGCCCAGGTCGACCAGGCTTAGGACCACCGTGGTCGTCCCGATGTCCAGCGCCGCCCCTGCGCCCCCATCATCGCCCGGACGGATGGCGACGACCCATCCCCCGACGTCGTCGGCCGCGGAGGTGACCTTCAGTTGCCGTCCCTTCCTCAGGGCCGACGGCAGCTCCTTTAGCAATGAGAGCGGCATGTCCAGGCGCCCCTCCTTCCCCAGCGCCCTGGCCAGCCTCTCCAGGTCCCCGATGTTGTCCACGATGGTCGGGGGGTCGAGGCGGACCTCGACGGTCGAGACCAGGGGCGACAGGCGCTGCAGCTCGTGCGCCTCATGCTTCCTGAGGATCTGATGGCCCTTCGCCCTGGCCTCCTCAGGGACCCGGACCACCACGTCGCCCGCCACATAGCTCTGGCAGGCGAGGACGTACCCCTGCTCGGCCAGCTTGGGGTCGAGGCGCTTGTCCGGCGAGCTGTCCACCGGCCCCTCGGCGACCACGCGGCACTTCTTGCAGGTGCCCTTGCCGCCGCAGGAGGTGCTTATGTCCACTCCCGCCTGGACGGCGGCCTCCAGCAACGTCTTGCCGCGGTCCACCTGCACCTCCTTGCCCTCCGGCTCGAACCTCACCTTGAACTTCATCCATCCTGGGCATGAGGCTGGCGATACTTAATCGTCTTGTCATGAGCCTGCAAGGGGCCAGATGAACGCGACCGGAAACGTCCATTAATCACCTGGGACATAGTTGCCATGATGGAGGAACACAAGGGCCATGTCCATCGTCCCCATGGCCGGGCAACAAAGCCCCTCATGATAGCTCTGGTCATCACCGTGGCCTTCGCGCTGGTGGAGGTGGCGGGAGGATGGCTGAGCGGGTCGCTGGCCCTCATCAGCGACTCAGGGCACATGTTCACCGACGCCCTGGCCCTGGCGCTCTCGCTCTGGGCCGGACATATCGCCACCAGGGCAGGTAATGAGAGGCAGACCTTCGGCCTGATGCGCGTCGAGATCCTTGTGGCTCTGGTGAACGGGGTGGCGCTGGCGGCGGTCTCTCTGTACATCATGTACGAGGCCTTCCTGCGCTTGCGTGAGCCTCCGGAGATACAGAGCGGGCTCATGCTGGTGGTGGCCGTGATCGGGTTGGCCGCCAATCTGGTCGGTGTGCTGATCCTCCGGAAGGGGGCGCAGGAGAACCTGAACGTCAAGGGCGCCTTCATGCATATCTTTGGCGACCTGCTCTCGTCCGTGGGCGTCATAGCGGCCGCGCTCCTGGTATACTTCTTCGGCCTTTACATTGCCGACCCGGCGATCTCCCTGGTCATCAGCGTGATCATCCTCTATGGCTCGTACAGGATAATATCCCAGAGCATCTATATCCTGCTGGAGTTCGCCCCGGGCAGCGTGGACCTGGGAGAGGTGAGGACGGAGCTGCTGAAGGTGAAGGGGGTGATAGGTGTGCATGACCTGCACGCATGGACCATCGCGTCAGGAGTTTACGCCCTCAGCGCTCACATCCAGGTGGAGGACCAGCCCGTCTCGGCCTGCTCCTGCGTCGTCAAGGATTGCGAGCGTGTTTTGAGGGAGAGGTTCAGCATCTCCCATACCACGCTGCAACTGGAATCGGTGGCCTGCGATGACGAGGCCTGCTACTTCCGCAGGCCGGAGGGCCCTTAGGTCTAGTCGATTACCTCACCCTCACCCCTTTCCCGACCTCGAACCCCCTCGCCAAGAGCTGTCGCGGGAGGACGTCACCATGCACGTTCACCTGCTCCTCAAGCCACCTGAAGGCCTCAAGACGTATTGCATCATTGTTTGCTGGTTGGTTGGCCATATCCGAAGGATCTCTGTAGTATTGGCGCAAACCGAGACTCACCCATCTACTAGGTGCAACCTCCAGAGTCCCAGATTATAGAGGGAGAAATGCTCGAATTTGCCTCGCTCACAGCAGCACCCTCCACATACCATCATAGACAAAGGCCATGGGCTGTAGACCGGTTGATGCCCCGTTCGCGGTCCTGCTGTGCTCCCTGCCCCTTTTCTCAGATGATCGCATCTCATGGGAAAAGACCGAAACCTGAACCGGTGGAAACACAATCTTACCTTGCCTGGGCCTTGCGGATGAGCCCTGTCGCCCTGGGCGCCGGGGCAGGATTCCTCTATTACCGCTTCGTGGGCTGCCGCACCGGCACCTGCCCGATTACCCGCAACCCCTGGATCAGCACCATCTATGGGGCTATTCTTGGTTCGATGTTCATCGGCCGGTGACCGTCTCCCTGGAGGAGCTCCACAGGATCAGCACACGGAAGACCGGACCACTACACCGGCACGTCACCACACCATCACATTACCACACCAGCAGGAACACCATGCTCCAGACAAGCCTGACACATATTCTCTCAAAAGAGGATCTGGCCAAAACGATCAAAGAACACAAGAACGTCATGGTCTGCTGCGGGAGGATGGGCCCTATGTGCATACCCGTCTATCGCGTGATGCAGGAGATCCAGCCCGCATACCCCCACGTGGCTTTTCGGGACATGGAGTTCGACATCCCTGACGCAGTGGCAATCAAGAGTCTGCCGGAATGCAGCGACTTCCGCGGCCTCCCGTTCACCGTCTACTACAAGAACGGCAAAGTGGTCAAGGCGACCAGCAGCGTCCAGACGAAGGAGCAGGTGACCGCGATCCTGGACGAACACTTCGCCGGGAACGCCAGCTGAGGGTGACCCCGCACAGCAATGATCGACGATCGCCAACCTGAGAACCACAAAAGGCTCGGCGATCTCTTCAACACCCGGCGTTCCACTTCTCCCAGGATACGTCGCGGCCGGGGAACCCCGGGTTCCTGAAGGGCCACGAAGTTCGAAGCCAATTCCTGATGGTCTCGAGGAGGTGCTGGTCGAGCCCCGTGGCCGCTTCGCTCTGCCGTACCCAGGCTACGATCATCGCGTCGTAGTCCGGGCGGGGCGAGGGATCGATGTACAGGCAGCCCAGGCAACGCGTTTCATCCGGCGACATGACCGTGTAGGCGAACGAACTCCCCCGCTGAAACTCCTTCTGGTGCCACCCCAGATCGATGAGGTCCTGCTCGAGGGTCATGGCAGGCGACGGCCACCCGGAGTCCGGCCCGAAAACCCCCTTCAGATGCTCCACGCTGGTCATCACCGCATCGTAGTCCTTGACCACATCGCAAATCGTCAGGGGCCGGATACGGACGCGGCTTGTCTCCAGCAGCAACGGGATCGTGAATGTCGCGGGCACCAGACCCGAACTCATGCTTGGTCTCCGTACTGTGTTGGTAACTCCACCCCGGCCGTCCGCGGCCGCCGGACCATGGCCGGGGCTGTTCCC
>JALOTM010000104.1 GCA_025457905.1 Methanomassiliicoccales archaeon | reverse complement strand
CCCAGGCGGAGGCGATCTTGGGCGCCACCCATTGGGCGTAGCCCACGTCGTACCCGCGCTCTTTTCCGTCTGTATACTTGTAAGGGCGGCAGTACAGATGGAAGGTCTCCTCGGTGCTCAGGCCGATGTTGGGGACCACCGAGTTGTAGGAGAAGTACTTGACCGCGAACACCGAGGCGCCCCCCGAGCCACCGCTGAGCCAGATGGGCGAATAGAGATAGGCCACCGTATCGGATGAGCCCCACTCAGCGCCCAGGGTGCCCGTAGGGGTCCGGATGTCGCAGGCCGGCGCGTACATCTGGTACGAAGGGTAGTAGCCCCCTATCCCATGGCTGGACGGCGTGTCCTCCGGGAACCCAGGCACGTAACGGTTGATCTCGCTGCCCATCAGGTTGTAGATGGAACCGCCCGAGGAGCACAGGGCCAGGTAGTAGGTGGTCAGGACGTTCTTCGTCCCCGGCCGGTAGGTCACGTCCAGCTCGAAGTAGTCCCGGTAGATGTTGAAGGACTGCTTGAGGCTGAACTCGGCGCAGGATTCGACGAACCACACCACATAGCCATCCTGGCCCCAGCTGGATATGGTCATGGAGACCGAGTCCAGGGCGTTGCCGTTCTGGTCGATGGTCCCGTCTCCCGCGTACTGGGGGTTGACGCGCTTGTAGCGCAGATAGTCCGTGGTGAAGTATGGGCGTATCTGATACTCGATGAAGCTGCTGGAGTAGTCGACGACTATGGCGTACTCCTCCGTGAGAACCCGGTACTTGTTGGTGAGGCTGGAGACCGTCAGGTTCGCCGAACGGGTGCCGACGGAGACATCGTCCCCGACGCCCTCGGTGGTGATCAGCGAGGGTTCGGGAGAGGAAGCGGGGGCCAGTGCATCAGAAGAAGCGGAAACGAGGGGAAGGAAGTTGAGGGAGATCATGAGAACGATGATGGCTAGAGCGAGGATGGTGGTGCCCACCCCCTTGCGGAAGGGGGGCGAACCTCCGAGCGCGAACCATCTCGAGGACCGGGACGGATGACAGGGCTCCTCCCGGGCCATCGCCCGAGCTGGTTCAGCTGTCCCCATGATCCCCAAACCATCCAATCGTCGGCCCTTCAAGTGCATCCCTTGAAATGCTCCTGCCCAATCCCATCCCGGCCTGCTCTCCCCTCAGGCCTCGTCATGCACGCATAAGGGCCGATTCTTTATTCCCGGAACGTGGTCCCGGGCAGGTCGTAGCATTATCGGATTAGGTAACGTTCGAGGCTATTTATGATTTGCGAACGTGTCGTATCTGGAGCTGTCGAGGGCCGAGCGTCGTCTCCTTCGCTCAGCTCACCTGCAGATGGCGCCCTTGGGAGATCAACGGCGCTCAGGCTTTAAGCCTCAATTCGTATGCGGGGAGCGTGGGAATGCGCTCTGATGCCGCGCGGTTGGACACTGGCCGCGCTGCCTTCGTCCTCAACATGGACGCCAACGGCCTCGGGGTCTCGAGGAGCCTGGGCTGGCACGGCATCAAGGTCGTCGGGGCCGACTTCCGGCCATCGATCGCTGGCCTCAGGTCCAGATATGTGCGCCCGCTGCTCACCCCAGACCCGGTCAAGGAGCCAGAGGCCGCGGCGGAGAGCCTGCAGGAGGCAGCATCGGAAATGGGACAGAGGCCAGTCCTGATGGCCTGCTCGGACGCCTATGTCCTTCTCGTCTCCAGGCATCGCCAGGCCTTATCCAGGCATTTCGATTTCTCCACTCCCCCGGAAAGTGTGGTGGAGTCCGTGGTGAACAAGCGAATGCAGTATGAGCTGGCCGAGAGGTCGGGCATCCCCATCCCTCGCACCATGTTCCCACGCAACCTGTCCGAGCTCGACGAGGTCCGGGGTGACATGACCTATCCTGCGTTCATCAAACCCTTGTACTCGCATCTTTGGTCCTCGAGGTTCGGCAACAAGGGTTTCATCGTCAACGATTTCCAGGAGCTAAGGTCCCATATGACCGCGGCCTTCGAGGTCGGCCTGGAGGCCATGGTCCAGGCCATCGTGGGGGAACCTGGAAGGGACCTTTACCAGGTATGCGCCCACATCGATCGTCAAGGGAGGGCCTCCCCACCTTTCGTATGGCGGAAGGTCCGTCAGTCCCCGCCGAACTTCGGCGTGGCCTCCCTGGCCGTCAGCGAGCACAACGACCGGGTCCAGGCTCTGGGCCTGAGATTTCTGGAGTCCATCTCCTACCGGGGGGTCGGGGCCGCGGAGTTCAAATACGACCCAGAGGCCGACCTGTACCGCCTCATCGAGCTCAACTGCCGCACCTGGATGCAGAACGCCATGTGCACCGTGGCGGGCCTGAACCTGCCCCTCATCCAATATGCGGACCTCACCGACCAAGCGCCTCCTTCGGCGGAGGGGTTCAGGGACGGCGTGCGGTGGTGGGACGGGCTCGCCGACCTGGACTCCTTGATAAGGATGCGGAGGAGGGGCGAGCTGTCCACGAGCGCATGGATAAGGTCATGGCTGGGCTGCGACTGCCAGGCCTTCTACTCAAGGGGAGACCTCCGTCCGGCCCTGAAGCGCATAGGCGGAGGGGTCGAGGTGATGAAAACGCTCGTCCATGCCCTGCGCCGGGATGTGGACGAGGACGCCAAGGTCACATGGCACAGGACATGACCGATGATCAGGGCCCGGGCCCGGATCTCACCATCTCCTCCGCAAGGTCCCGATACTCCGAAACGAAGCGCTCCATCGAGAATCTCCTCTCAGCGCACCGTCTGGTGTGCAGGCGCCCCATCTTCAGGACGTCGTCGATGGCCTTGGAGAACAGGTCGGCGTCCACACGGTCCAGGATGCGGCCCACGTTCTCCTCCGAGATGTCCTCGAAAAGCCCTGTCCGATGCGCGACCACAGGGATGTCGCAGGCCAAGGCCTCGATGGTGCTGTAGCTTGCCGATTCGTATCTCGAAGGGAAGAGGAGGAAGTCGGCCGCCGAGTAGTAGGTAGGCATGTCCTCGTTGGCCACCGTCCGGGCCAAGATCATGTCCTGGTCATGGATGTCGCTCCCGGTGACGCAGAGGACCCTGATGTCCTGGCGGGTCTTGGCGATCCGCCTGACCACATCGAAGCCCTTGGTATTGTCCGCCCTCCCGACGAAGATGCCGATGGGCCCATCCCAATCGATGCCCAGCTTCTCGCGGCACTCCTCTTTGGGGAGAGGGCGGAAGACGTCCAGGGACACCGCGTTCTCGATGACCTTGGCCGTCCTCCCATAATAGCGCTCGAGCTCCCTCCTGGTCTTGTGGCTCACCGCCACCACCTTCTTACCATTGGCGGTGAGCTTCTCGATGTAGGGGTGTAAGTATCGGGAGGGAAGATAGCCAGGGAGGCCCTTGAGCGCCCCTTGGGAGAACCCTCGATACGTGTAATGGAAGATCTGCATGGCCGGCACCTGGGGCACGAGCAGCTTCAGTCCCACGCCCGCCACGTCATTGCAGATGACGAGGTCGAAGGGCCTTTGGCGATGGAGCCGGGCGAACCGCCTGCTGATGGCCCAGCCCATGCGGGCGTATTCCAGGTTGACCTTCGTGAGCGCGGGGCCGGCAACCTCATCCCTGCTCTTGGCAAAGGTGATGCTCTCCATCTCGGGGAAGGCGCGATGAAGATGGTGGACGAACAGCTCGGTCCCTCCCTTGACCTCGGCGAAATCGAACAGGGACAGAATGGCGACCCTCATGAGCTTGGCACCCGGCCAGTTTTCATGAATACGGTTTTAATGCTTTGAGCCTATCTATCCGCATGGCAAGGTCCGCAGCCTCGCTGGAGCTCAAGCTAATCGGACAGAGGATTTCCAGGCGCATCTCGATGGGCAAGTCCCTTGCGGGTAGCGCCTGGAACCCCAAGGCCATGGAGATCGTGGAGGGGGAGAGGATCCTGGTCATATCCCCTCATCCGGACGATGATGCCATAGGCTGCGGCGGGGCCATCATCAAGGCGGTCTCCTTGGGGAGGAAGGTGAGGATACTCTACCTTTCGCTGCCGGAGATCGACGCCCCCAGCCGGGAGGCCAGGAAGGAGGAGGCGCTGGCCGGCCTGCGGGCCATGGGGGTGACCGATTTTTTCCTTCCGGAGGCGGAGTTCCCCGAGGGAAGGGCCCAGGTCTCCGCCCTGATCACCAAGGGCATGGCCGGGTTCTCACCCGACATGGTGCTGGTACCATCGCCCCTGGAGAACCATGACCAGCATCTGATGGCCTTCGAGGCATACATGGACCTTGTCCGCCAAGGCCTGGAGGCGCCAACCTGCATGTACGAGGTCTGGGGCGCTCTCGTCCCCAACCTGGTGGTGGACATAACCAAGGAATGGGGGCGCAAGGCCGCGGCCATCGCCGCCCATGCCTCCCAGGTCAGGAAGGTCGACTACGTGGCCATGGCAGGGGCCCTGAACGAGTATCGCGCCATATCGTGCGGCCTGAAAGGCCGGGCGGAGGCCTTCCTCCAGCTGGACCGGAGACAGGTCATGGAGATCCTTGGCTGAGCGCCTACCGCCCCACCACATCGGACAGGCCGGCGCGCACGCCCTTGCCCTTGGCCCTAAGGCGAACGAGGTTGCGCTGCTGGGGGTTGAACTTGAATTTGTAATCCTCGGTGCCGCGTACTCGGGGTTGAATCCGGAGAGGTAGTACAGGTATCGCGTCCGATAATGGAACCCCAGGGTGATGGATATCGGGGAATCGCCGGCATACAGCACGTGAATGGCCACGTGCCCCTTGGGGGCCAGAGCTCGCAATGCCCGTCGTAGGAAGTCCCTCATCAGCGGCGACTCCAGGGTGCTGGTCCCCCGTCCCTGCCACCTCAGGGAGTTGAGGCCCAGGAGTATCTCGAACCCCTCGTCCATCCTCTCCGGCGAGGAGATCAGCTCGACTCGGGCGGAATGCTCGTCATGGAGCCTCCTTAGCGAGCGCTCGATGT
>JALOTM010000103.1 GCA_025457905.1 Methanomassiliicoccales archaeon | reverse complement strand
CTTGCGCATACGGTCTGGCCACCGGTTTCAAGATGGGTCTGGTGGGGGGAGCGGTAGGCATGGCCTTGGAGGCCATTGTGCATCCTCGCCACATCGCCGCCGTCTGAGGCCGATGAGCGTCCTCTGCAATCGGAATATATAGCGCGCAGTCGCTCTGGTAGAAGAGAAAATGGCTAGCCTGCGAAGGTATTTCCGAAGGAACAAGAAGCTCTTGGCTCTTGTCATGATCATCGCCTACCTGCTCATTGATGCTACCTTCGTCTGGTACATAGGCTCGAACTCCACGGCGGAGATGCCCGCAGCCGCCATGCAGTTCAGCTCGGAGGTGGTGACCGTGGACCGGTCCAGCAAGGGCTTCGTCTACGTCCTCGACGAGGACAAGGTCACCAAGCTGGCCTATTACGGCTCCTATGTCTACCTTACCCCCCACACACCCACCTCGATGGAGGTGGGGATAGAGTCCGACGCCATGGCCCTGGGCCTGACCGACGACAGCGTGGAGCTTTACTGGTCCGAGGGGGAGCAGGCGGAATGGTCCAGGTTGATGAACGGTACCCCGACGGTGATCGCCATATCGGAGAAAGGGACGCAGTTCGGCTATAATCCCGACACCGTGTATGTGCTGACCGAGAACCAGACCGCCAAGGCCCTGGTCGGTCTCAATGCCCTGAGATACGGCCAGGAAGTGATGCATTGGCCGTACGAGGGTGAGGTAATGGATGTCGCCCGCTCCGATAACATGCATTATTTCGCATTGGCCTTCGACAGCTCCTCGGTCACGGTGTTCAGCAAGGACCATATGTCGCCGCTCGGGAATCTGACCATCCCTGGCCAGGTCTTGGAGCTGGAATACAGCTCTTCCGGGACCAGGCTGGCGGTGCTTTACGAGGAGTCGTCCGAGCACAAGGTGGCCGTGTACGCCATGCCTGGCCTTGCCCGTGTGGCATTGCAGACCGTTGGTGGTGCGGCTGCCACGAATCTGAGGTTGCATGGGGACCGGTCCCTGGTCTACGTTCAGACGGGCGATAGGATCCTCAGCTGGAACATAGAGGGGGGAGTGGGTTGGCAGACTTTCCGGGACGTGGAGGGGCTGCAGGACTACGTCATGCCCAGCGTCTCAGATGACCTCTTCACCTCTGCCTCAGGCAAGATCTCCAACTACGTTCCGGGGATGGGCGTGGCCAAATGGTCGAGCTCCGTCGGAGGCGATGCTCCGACGCTCATAACCGATGCTGGCGGCTGGGAGGTGCTCGGCTACGACTCGGATCGCCTGCTCATGGTGGACAATACCCGTGAGCTCTCTGGCTCGAAGACGCTCTGGACCGCGTTCGGCGTCCTTCTCATCATCCAGGTGCTCTCACTCGTCGTCATCTTCTATTGGAAGAGGCTGGCCGGGTTCAGCTCCCGCAGCCTGGTGGCCATGGCCGCGGGCGCGGCGGCCGGCATGGTGGTGGCCGCGTTCCTCACCGACACGGAGCTCGTGGATTGGTTCGGGGACCCGATGGTCTATCTTATGGTGAGCGCCGCCGTGGCCGCCCTTGCCAGCTGGATCGCCTGGGAGTCCCAGGCAGGGATCGGGGGAATAGTGCTGGGAACGGTCCTGGGCATACCTTTGGCCATAGCCGTCTCCTGGTTGGCGGCATTCCTGCTCTGGGTCTCAGGATACGAGTTCCCTGGGACGGAGGAGATCTTCACCACTGCTGCGCTGTCCCTGTTCACCGGGCTGAAGATGGGCCTGGTGGGAAGCGTGACCGGTGCCGTCCTCTCACGTTATTACAAGCAGAAGGGCTGAGGGGCAGTCGGGCCCCTGCTGCCCTTTGAACTGATGAGGAAGAAGGATACGCTCCGAGCTCACTTCTTCTTGAACTCGGTGTAGCCGCACTTCCCACAAGAGTTGCGGTCGTTGTGCTCCGCCAGGAACACCCCGGGCCCGCACTTGGGGCAGTGCCTCTTCTTCCTCTCCAGCTTGCCTTCCTTTCCCGCGGCGTAGAAGTCCTTCTTGCTCGTGCGAATCTTCTTCGCGCCCTTGGCGCCGCCCTTCTCCTTCTTGTCAGCCATCCGATGTCACCTCGATCTCACTTCGCCTTGGGCGCGGCCCGGGGCTTGGAAGCCGCCTTGACCTTGGCCTTCTTCTCTTCCAATCCATGGCGGACGAGCATGCTCCGGCTCTCCGTCTTCCTGAGGGCCTCCTCGCTGGAGTAGACCTTGGCGTATCCCATGCTCAGGCCCTTCCCGTACTCCGTCTCCATCTTGTCGATGACCACCTTCTCCTTGGTGGAGCCGACCGCGCCGGCGATGGCCGTGCGCACGGCGTCACGGGCGGGGGTGGGCTCTCCAGCGTGCTCCGCCGAGAATCGGACCTCGGTCCTCTCCAGGAGAGGGTTCTCCTTCTTGCTCTCGATCTGTACCTTCAATTGCATTCCTCCATGGCGTCTATCAGTTCCCTTGCCTTCTCACGGACGGCAGCGTCCACCTGGACGCACACTATCCCCTTTCCTGGCAGCCCGTACAGCAACCGCGTGCCATCGGGAGCCAAGGCGGCGATCACGAGGGAGGCAAGGTCCTCCTCGCCCTCGACCATCATCTTGACCTTGTTCTCGGAGGCCAGGGCATGCTGGATGGCCACCACCAGCCCGGGCGTGATCCTGCCGGCGGGATTCTCGACCGACATGTCCTCCCCCGGCAAGGAGGGCAGCCTCGCGGCCAAGCGCGCGTTGCGCCGCCGCCTGTTCCTCAGGTCGTAAACCATCACCCGGGGCTGCAGCCCGCGCTCCAGCATGCTCAAGGAGACCACGTCACCGACGGTCACGGTCAGCTCGCCTTCGCGCAACGACCGCATCGCCTCCTCCTCGCCCAGCAGGCTTCCGAACGGCATCACCAGGTCCCCTCTCAACCGCTCCGGCAATATCCAACCATGCACCGGCACGCGCAGCTCAGCGCACGCGCAGCGCGAACTTGCCGTTGACATTTATCCCCATCCGCTTGGCGATCTCCGACTTGGCATGGTCTAGGATGATGACGTACCCCTGCCAGTCCTTGGAGGTCTGGTTCCCGCACAGGGGGCAGGTGTCCTCCTCGGTGATGTATGAACAGTGCTTGCAGGCCTTCTGGATCTTCATGCCGCGCCTCCCTTCTCCTTCTCGCCCTTCTTCTTGCGGTCCTCTTCCATCCATTCGAACTTGCCCAGGCCGGCCTGCCTCATGGTCAGCCCGATCTTGCTCTCACGGGGGTTGCGCTCGTTGATGCTCAGGGCCACTATCCTCGCCCGCACCTTGTCGCCGACCCTCAGGTCCCGCTTTGTGTCCTTCCCCATAAGGCGCTGGTTGGTGTCATCGACATCGATGCGGTCGTCCATTATCTGGGAGATGTGCAGCAGGCCGTCCAGGGGGCCGAAGCGCACGAAGGCCCCGAACTTGAGGACCTCGACCACCGTGCCCTCCACGACCTCCTGAAGGACAGGACGGAAGATGAGCGATTCGAACGTGACCTTCTGGTATACGGCGCCATCGCCGTGCACGATCCTTCCAGGCCCCTCGCGCTTGATGTTGCGCACGAGGACTGTGAGCGAGTCGCTTCCCTCGACCTTGCCCTCGAAGGACTCCTTCGCCAGCTCCACGACGGTGGCGTCCAGGTCCTCGGCCAGGCGGTCGGGGGGTATGCGCACTACCTTCTCTCGCTGGGCCATCAGATACATAGGTTACCCTCTAGTGACTCTGGCATACTTGAACCCTTATTTAAAGCTTGACCCCGAAGGCGACAAGCCCAACGCATGCTGGATGCCGAGAAAATGAAAATGAGGTAAGTGGTTTGGATGGTTCCCGTCCTAAGGCGCCACGACGAAGAGGGCGGCGAAGACCAGGGTGATGGTGGAGAGCAGCTTCACCAGGACGTGCAGGGACGGGCCCGCGGTGTCCTTGAACGGGTCTCCGACGGTGTCCCCGACCACCGCGGCGGCATGCTGCGGGGTCTTCTTCTGGCCCTTGGACTCGATGTACTTCTTGCCGTTGTCCCAGGCGCCACCGCCGTTGTTCATGACCAGGGCCATGAGCACGCCGGCGATGGTCCCCACCATGAGCAATGCCCCCACCGACTGGTAGGAGACCTCCCACTGGTCGGCGTAGGCGTAGCGCATGATCAGCCCCAAGGCCACCGGCACCACCACTGGCAGTATGCCCGGCAGAATCATGGCCTTCAAGGCGCCCTTGGTGGAGATGTCCACGCAGCGGGCGTAGTCCGGCTTGTCGTTCCCGGCGAGGATGTTGGGGTTCTCCCGGAACTGGCGGCGCACCTCGCTGATCATGTCGTAGGCGGCCTTGCCCACCGCCCTGATTGCCAGGGAGGCGAACAGGAACACCAGCATGGCGCCGATGAGCGCGCCCACGAACACGGGCGGGTTGGCGATGTCCACCACGAAGACCTCCTCGGGGGGCAGCCCGACGATCTCCGCGACCTTGTCGAAGTATGCCCCGAATAGCAGATAGGCTGCCAGGGCGGCGGACCCCATGGCGTATCCCTTGGTAAGCGCCTTGGTGGTGTTTCCGACGGAGTCCAGCTTGTCGGTCCTGTGCCTGATGTCCTCGGGTTGCTCGGACATCTCCACGATGCCCCCCGCGTTGTCGGTGATGGGGCCAAAGGTGTCCTCGGCCAGGATGAAGGCGCAGGTGGCGAGCATGCCCATGGTGGCCACGGCGGTGCCATACAGTCCATAGGTGAAGGCCATGCTCTCCTCGGGCGCCGCCTGCTGTCCCAGGAAGAAGGATGCGAGCAGAGAAGCCGGTGATGATGTTGGTCGCTGGACCGGTCTCGGAGGCCTTGGCGATCTCCTTCACCGGGCGGTACTCGCCAGCGGTGTAATACTGGGTGATGTAGACGATGACGATGCTCAGGACCACCCCGATGATGCCGCAGGCGAAGAAGTACTCCCAGTTCTCTCCCAGTAGCGCATAGGAGCAGTAACCGAAGAAGAACACGGCGATGAGGGCCGTCACGTAGTATCCGCGGTTCAGGGCCTTCATGGGGCTCTCCTCCTCGTTCCTCATGCTCACGAACATTATGCCCACCAGTCCGGCCAACAGGCCGAAGGCGCGCACCACGAGCGGGAAGAACAGGAAGCCGATCTCCCCGGTCAGAGCGTACACGGAGAATCCCAGTATCATGGCGCCGATGTTCTCGGCGGCGGTCGACTCGAACAGGTCGGCACCACGGCCAGCGCAGTCTCCCACATTGTCTCCCACCAGGTCCGCGATGACCGCGGGGTTCTTGGGGCTGTCCTCGGGGATGCCTGCCTCGACCTTGCCCACCAGGTCCGCGCCCACGTCCGCGGCCTTGGTGTATATCCCTCCCCCGAGCTGCGCGAAGAGCGCGGCGAAGGAGGCGCCGAAGGCATAGCCGACCGCGGCGAACAGGGCCTGCTGCCATTGGTACTCGATCCCAGGGATGGGGCCGGTGGCATCAGGGAACACGAAGAGGGCGAAGGCGAAGAAGACGCCTGCCACGCCGAGGAGGCTCAAGGTGACCACGGCGATGCCGGACACGGCGCCACCGCGGAAGGAGGTCTTCAAGGCCTCGTTGAGGCTGCGCCTTGCGGCGCTCGCCGTCCTGATGTTGGAGTTCACGGAGACGTACATCCCGATGTACCCGGACAGGGCGGAGCAGAAGGCACCTATTAGGAAGGCGATGCCGGTCTGCCAGTTGATGCCGACCATGATGATGACACCAAGGATGACGCTGATTATCGCTATCGTTGTATATTGGCGGCGCAGATAGGCCATGGCGCCTTCGCGGATGGCGTCCCCGATCGCCTTCATCTCAGGCGTCCCGGTGTCCTTCTTGAAGATGGACCGGGTGAGGAGCGCTGCGAATAGCAGGCCGATGATGCCCGCCACCGGTATGATGTAGACCAGTGGATCCAATTCCATAAATCAAACCCCTCTCTTTAGCGGTTTTTATCGGGGAATACCAATTCCTATATATAGCATTTGTTGAAAGTCACGGACAACGATAATCATCTGGCATGTCCGGTTTCTCTTCTCTTCCTTATTGACCGAAAAGCCTTTTCACCTGCAACCTTTCTTAACCCCTCGAGTACTTTGAGCCCGAGCATCGAGTTCATCTATTACGTCGTGGTCGCGCTGGGGGTCGGCGCGCTCGTGGGGGTGGAGAGGGAGCACCATCGCGGCGATGACGTGGTAATCGCGGGCATAAGGACGTTCCCGCTCGTATCATTGCTCGGATTCCTATTGGCCTACCTGGGGCTCAAC
>JALOTM010000102.1 GCA_025457905.1 Methanomassiliicoccales archaeon | reverse complement strand
ACCATTACGTCTTCGGCCTGGACCGGAACTACGCCTACTTCAGCATCACCGACTTCATCAACGCCCTCTTCCGCTTCAGCGGGGAGAGCTTCAACCCCGGACAGGCCTTGGAGGTGGGCATCGTCATCTTCGCCCTCATCGCCTACGTGGTCTGGACCAGCCGCAGCATGCTCTTCTCGGTGAGGGACCGCTTGATAACGGCGGTACGGATTGGCCTACTGGTCTTCTTCACCTTCCTCTCGCTGTTCATCGCCGCCACCCCCGCCTCCTTCCTCCCCGTCTCGCCGGACGAGTTCCCCTACTTCGACCTCACCAAGTACTACCAGTACCACATGTTCTTCTTCCTCTACTACCTCCTGGCGGCGGTGGTGCTGGCCCTGGCCCTCACCTACCTCGCCAACAAGGGCAGGTTCTCCGGCGTGGCCAGGAGCATGCGGCCGGCGCAGACGGTGTTCTTCGCGGCCATCGTGGGGGCGGGGATCGTGTCCTCCTGGAGAGCGAACTCCTCCGTGGATATCGTCTCCAACATCCTAGAGAGCCCCTTCTGGGTCAACCTGGCCTTCCTGGGCGTGGCCATCGTCGCGGCCATCCTGGCCTGGCAGGCCAGCACCATCTGGAACGACCTCTCCGACCGCGGGTCGGACTCCGCCGCCCGGAGGGACCGGCTGCTGGCCTCCGGCCTGCTCTCGCCCCGCACGCTCCTGCAGGTCTCCCTGATACTGGCCTTCGGGGCCCTGGTGTGCAGCGCCCTGCTCTCCGCGCAGCAGCTGCTGGTCATCGGCCTGATACTCGCCCTCTCCTACCTGTACTCGTTCAGGCCGGTGCGCTTCAAGGACCACATCCTCAGCCCCCTGCTCATCGGCCTGGGGACCTTCCTGGCCTTCATTTTCGGATGCCTGACCCCCTACAGCGTGGTGGAGTCGGTGTACTCGCCCTCGGGGGACATCTTCTACCTGACCGGGGAGGTGGCCATGCCCTCGCTGGCCATGGAGTCCTTCCTGCTGGGGAGCTTCATGTTCCTGGGCCTGGTGGTGGGCTCCATGGTGACCGACCTGGATGGGTACGAGGAGGACTCCAGGGCGGGGGTGAGGACCGTGTACACCCGGTTGGGGAGGGAGAGGGGCGTGCGCATCGTGGCCCTGCTCATCGTGGCCGCGGCCCTGACGCCCCTGGTCCTGTTCCACGACCCCCTGGACGTGGCCGCCTTCGTGGTGCTGGGAGGGGCGGCGGCCGCCCTCTTCGTCCGCTTCCAGCGCTCCCGGCCGGTCATGCTGGTGGCCATGGTCGGCCTGGCCTACGCGGCCCTCAGGTACCTGGAGATCCTGCAGCTCTAGGTCACAGGGAGCGGAAGTAGAGCCAGGGCATGCGCGGCAAGGCCCGCCGCAGCAGGAGGCGCCAGTCGCTCTCGTCGCGGACGATGCCCAGGCAGGCCGAGCACAGCTCCTCCGAGGAACAGAAGGCATCGAAGAAGCGGTCCAGGTCCAAGGGCGTCAGAAGAGCGCGCACCGCCCTCTCCACGTACCTGGCCGCGTCCAGGTCCCGGACGATGGAGTCGCGGCATCGGCGCTCGTAGAGCTCCGTGGCGGATGCGTCCCCGGCGCAGACCCCCGCGGCGGCCTCGGCCGCCAGGAGCGCGCTGGCGAAGGCGTAGCTCATCCCCTCGCCGGTGATGGGGTTGGCCAGGCCACCCGAGTCCCCCACCGCCATGGTCCTTGGTGAATGCAACCTCCTGCGCACATATAGGGGCAGAGGATGCCCGGCCAGCTCCTCGCGCCAGGTGACCTTCCCGAACCGGGAGGAGCAGGAGGCCTCGATCCTCTCCGCCTCAGAGACGATGAAGGCGCGGTCGAACCCCAGCCCCCCGGCGCCGATGTTCGCGCCATGGTCGGTGGGGAACATCCAGCCGTAGCCGTAGCGGGGCGGGGAGCGTCCCTCGCCCTGAGGGTAGAAGTGGAACTCCATCAGGTCGTCCGGCTGCCCCTCCAGGCCCAGGTTGTAGGACATCCCCGCGGCGAAGCGCTCCTGGGCGTACGGTCCGAGCAGGGGCCCTGCAAGCCGGCTGCCGACGCCGTCCGCGAGGACCAGGCATCGCGCCTGGTGGATGCGGGGACCGACCGCCACCTCCACATGGTCGGATCGTTCGGAGGCCCTCTCGACCCTGGCGCCTTCGACAAGGGTGGCGCCCCTCTCCTCCGCCTTCCTGGCCAGGAAGGCGTCGAAACGTTCCCTGCGCACCGTGAAGGCCACCCTCTCCCCGAATCTTAGCTCGTGGCGATGCCCACCCACGCAGACCACGGCGCCGTGCACCTCCCTCTCGACCACCTCCCCGGGTATAGGGAAGTCCAGCTTGCGGGCCGCCCTCTCCAGGACCCCGCCTGCGCAACACTTGCGACGGGGCAGTCGGTCCTTCTCGAGGAGGAGGGTCTCAAGGCCGGCCTTGGCGCACAGGTAGGCGGAGTAGCAGCCCGCGGGGCCCGCCCCCACCACTATGACGTCGTACACCCAGGATGGTATCCGTCTCTGGCCAGATAACTGTTCGGGCCTCAGCGGGCACCCTTGGCCAGCGTGACCGGCAGCCTGGGCAGGGTGCGCATCAGGAACCTGCGGGCCCCGTCCTCCTCGGCGGCCACAGCCGCCGCGGCCTGGATGGAGTAGGGGTCCCGCTCCAGTCCGGCCAGGATGGGCGCCGCCCACCCCCCCTTGACGGCCAGCCTTACCGCCTCCCCTGTGAGCCTGGCCAGGAGCTGGTCCCTGCCCGCCCTGGACCTCAGTGCCCGGTCGTAGTGGGCAAGGCAGGGGCGGCCCTCCCGGACGGAACTGATGACCGCCTCGGCGGCCAGGCCCGCGCTCTCCAGGGCAGGGGTCAGGCCCTCCCCGCTGAACGGGCTGGCCAGGCCCGCGCAGTCGCCCACGGCCAGACAGCGGCGGGTGGCGAGCCTGGGCCGCATGGCCGTGGGGATGGGATGGGCGCAGCCCTCCCCGCAGGGCTCGAGGGAGAGGCGCCCGGCGACGGACCTGAGCGCGTCCAGGACCCGACCTGATCCCTGCCTCGATATCGTAGATAGGACCGTCCCCTCCCGCATCGGGAAGGCCGCGCAGATCCCTGCCCCGGCCTCGGTCAACTCCGGGATGCCTGGACGGCCTCCCGGGAGCAGGAATGTGGCCAGGCCTGGGCTGAGACGGTCGCGGCAGAACAGCGCGGCGCCGTTGATCACCGACCCTCGGGGGTACTCTCCCAGGAGCCGGGATGCGCTCCCGCCCGACGCTCCCTCGGCCAGCACCAGGTACTTGGCTCTTAGCGAGCCTGACTCGGTCCGGACAAGGACCTCCGAGGCAGTCTCCTCGACCGACTCCGCCTTCGTGGCCTGGCGGGTGTGGCAGCCGGCCTTCCTTGCCTGCTCGACCAGATGGGCGTCGAGGTCGCGCCTGACCACGGTGCGGCCCAGCTCCCGGCCCGAGCGGTAGATGTAGGTCCTTCCGCCCATGACTATGCAGAGGCCCTCCACGCCGCTCTCGAAGGGCAGGCCTCGGCCCTGCTCCCCGAGCCGCATCTCGGCCCGGGCCAGGAGGCCCCCGGCGCAGCACTTTTCGCGAGGGAGCTGGCGCCTCTCCAGGAGGGCGGTGGACAGTCCCGCCTGCGCGCAAAGGAAGGCCGCCCGGGACCCGGAGGGACCGGCCCCGGAGACGATGACGTCGTAGGAGTCCAGCACAAAGGTCAGAAGGATAAGAAAGGGGATAAAGGAAGAGGTTTGGTTTGGCCGCGCTCAGCGCTTCCTTCTCCGGTCTATGACCGCCTCGGCGATGATTATGCCCAGGATGCCCATGAAGGGCAGTAGGATGGCCAGGTCGATGTTGCCGGTCTGCACGTTGATGGCCGACTCTCCCTTGGTGGCCAGGACGTTGATGTACTCCTCTGTGTACTGCCAGGCGCCGGCGGAGTAGCGCTGGTCGTTCTGGTAGTGCCACAGGGTCGGGCCAGTGCCTGGCTGCGTACCGATGGACGCGCCGGAGACCAGGACGATGTCCAGGTCCCCATCGCCGTCCGTGTCGCCCAGCTCCACGTCCTTGGCGTCGTATTCATGGTAGTCAGAGGCGCCATAGCTGCCCGAGGGGGCGCACATGGTGTTCAGCGATGAGACGTACACGGGCTTGACGTCGAACACGGTGGTGGACTCCTGGGTCATGATGAACAGCGTGGTCAGGATGCCCGTTCCCACCTGGTTGGTGCAGTACACGATGTCCGGCAGTATGTCGGGTGAATAGTCGGCCGCTTTGCGGCCCACGTCCCCTACCGCTATGCCGGTGATGTAGGCGCCGGCCCCCAGCCCGGTCGCGTGGCGATAGTAGTTCGAACCGGTGGTGCTCCAAGTGACGGCCACGGCCCAGTGCTTGACGTACAGTCTATCCACATAGAAGGTGTCGTTGACCACGTCCCCCGTGCTCCGATCCAGGTCCTGGATCCTGACGTAGTAGTAATCGTTGGTGGTCGGTGCCAGGGAGAATTGATAGCTGGTGTCGCTGGTGGCGGTGATGTCCGTCAGGTTGAACCAGGTGCTGTTGTCCACGGAGTATGCCAGCCTGAATCCCTCGGTGGTGAGCGTGCCCCTCCTGGCCTCGATGCTCAGGTTGTGGTAGGCGCGGTTCTCGTTGGGTATCCTCCACACCCATCCCTCGAACCGAGTCTCCACGAACTTGATCTCGATGACCATGTACTCTATCTCCACGTAATCGTGGTTGGCGTTGTCGTAGAACTGCACGTCGAGGGAGCGCACCAGGTCGTAGGTGTTGACCGAAGATGGGAAATTGTACG
>JALOTM010000101.1 GCA_025457905.1 Methanomassiliicoccales archaeon | reverse complement strand
CGGTCCACGCTGAGCACCCATCTAGCCAAATCGTTCAAAGCCATCTGGCCCTCTTACGCATCTCACAGGCTATTAACGTTATGAAGCCCGGGGCAGGGACCCGCATCGCCCTACCTCTCCTTCCTGCCATACTCCTTTGCCAGCAGCAGATTCGCCTCCACGACCTTGGCGGCGAAGGCGGCGTAGCGCTCAGGCACACCCTCCAAGGTCCTGACGGTCTCCTGGCTATCTACAATCTGACCCAGGTCGATGAAGCTGCCCGGGGGGACGTCCACCTTCTGCACAACCGCGCGGTGCAGGATGAAGCATCCTTCCCCCAATGTGCTCTGGAAGACGATGGTCCCGAAGCCGAGGAAGCATCCCTCACCGATCATGCAAGGCCCGTGAACGATGCAGCCATGTGCTAGCGTGGAACGACAGCCGATCTCCACAGTGGTGCCAGCCAGGGCATGCACGACGCAGTTGTCCTGCACGTTGCTTCCCGAGCGGATGACCACCTTGGAGCCGGGCTCGTCGGCGCGAATGGTGGCATGAGGGGCCACGAAGACGTCGTCCTCGACGGCGACATCGCCCAAGATGTCCGCTGACTCTGAGATGAAGGCGCTGCTCGCGATCCGGGGGCGGCCGTTGGGTGTGGGCTTTATCATCGGAGATAGATGACATACCTGCATATGAAACTTTATGAAAAATTATTTAACAATAGGAGAACATTCACTACCTTGACTAGCAATGACGAACAACGCCGAAGGGCAACACGAGACCGGCAGCCATATCAACCTACCATATGCCAAGAGGTTGGAGTCCATCTCCGACCCGAAGGCCAAGAGGAGGAAACCGGTCCAGATATCCGACTGCTCGGGCACCGTCATGCTCCAGTCGGAAAATCTCAAGTGAGCAGCTGTTTTCAGGGGCCTAGCGGCAAATCAAAGATATCCGACAGGTCATCTTCTCCATACATGGAAATGCTCAGGCCATCCCCGGTCAAGCCGACCATCGGGTTCGAGGTGCTCGAGAAGGCGGACATCAGGGTGGGAACCACCGAGGCCGTGGAGGATTGGCCAAGTCCGACAAGCTGGTGCGCCTGCGCGTGGACTTCGGGGACCATAAGAGGGCCATTCTCTCGGGCATGAAGAAGGAGCGCGAAGACCCCCGGGAGCTGGTGGGAAGGCAGGCTCTCTTCGTGGTCAACCTCGAGCCCAGGAAGATCATGGGCGAGGTCTCCGAGGGCATGCTCTTCGACATCGGCTACACGGATGGAATCCTGCCCGCAATGGCGCAGCCGGAGAGGCAGGTCCCGAACGGCTCCAGAGCAGGATAGGCAGACCGCCTACCTGTCCATTCCCAGCTCGTTGTCGATATCCCTCATCTCGTTGGGAAGGTCCTCGAACTGCCTGAGCATCCTCCCGCCGCAGACGCACTCGATGTACCTCGAGCGGCCGTGAGGGCCGTCGCCCCTCATCTCCTTGACCCTGCCGCACCTCGTGCACTCAAAGAATGCCATTTGACCAACGGTTCGACGATAGGGGCCGCCACATCTTATGATTTTTCCCGCCTTGGGATGAACGGAAAAACCAAGAGAAAGGTAAGGGCGAAGGGGTTTGCCGCAGGCGAACACGTGCGCCTACTTCTTCATCTTCTCATGGCGTCCCTCGCGCTGCAGGCGGCCCGGAGCATACCAGGCCCACTTGCCCATAAGCGCCATGGCCGCCGGGACGATATAGGTCCTCACCACCATGGCATCGATCAATATGGCCACGGTGAGGGCGAAGCCGAACATCACCAGCATGGTGTTGCTCGAGAGCATCAGGGAGCCGAAGGCGCCGGCCATGATGAGGGCCAGTGCGGTGATGATCCCCCCGGTCCAGTCCACGGCGTCCACGATGGCCTCGTTCTGCTTCTTGCCCTTGTGCACTTCCTCTCGGATGCGGGTTAGGATGAAGACGTTGTAGTCCATGCCGATGCCCATCAGCATCACGAAGAGCACCAGGGGCACGATGAAGAGGATGGGCTCTCCCAGCCAGGTCCCGAACACCAAGTAGGTGAGGGCGAAGGACCAGGCGATGCTCATGGCGATGGACACCACCGCGAACAGCGGCAGGAGGAGCGAGCCAAGCACGATCATCAGCACCAGGAAGATGCCGATGACCACCACGATCTCGATCATCCCGAACTGCTCGTTGATGCTGGTGCTCAGGTCATAGAGTGAGGCGGTGCTCCCGCCGACCAGCACGGTAGAGCCGGCCAGAGCTGGCTGGGACGAACGAACCTCGGCCACCTGCTGCCGCAGATCGCTGATGAAGTGCACCGCCTCGTTGCTCTGGGGCTCGGGCTTGAGGATCACGGTCAGCAGCACGGTCTTGTTGCTGCTGCCCACGCTCTGAAGCATGCTCTGCGTGAGCAGGAGCCTCTGCTCCTCGGGCATGGCCGAGAGGTTATGATAGTCCACCAGCGTGCCGAAGGGCCGCGTGGGGCCGGTGACCTGCTGCACCATCGAAGTGTCCGAGGCGACCGAGGCGGTGAGATTCTCGATGGCGTCCAGGTAGACGATGTTGAACCCATCCTCCTGGTACACGTAGGTATCCCCGGTGACGACGACCTGGGTGGGCATGATGCGCCCGCTTCCGAAGTCCTCGGAGAGGGCCTCCATCCCGGCTATGCTCTCTGTCTCTCCCATGGCCCCGATGAAGTCGAAGCTAGGCTCCGTGGTCAGGTAGACGTAGGTGGCAGGGATGGAGAGCACGATGGCCACCACCACCACCAGCTTGGCGTGCTTCACGGCGAAGCTGGCCGCCTTATGGAAATAGCCGTGGTTGCCGGTCCTCTTCCTCTGCATGATGTTCTCGGCGTACCTCTTCCACCTCTGGCCGGTGTTCGGCCAGAATATCCGATTCCCGACCAACATGAGGACGGCGGGCACGAGCGTGAGGGACACCAGGAGGGCGACCAGGATGGCCATCCCCATTACCAGGCCCATGGTCTGGACGAAGGAGAAGGAGGCCAGGGCCATGGCGAAGAAGGCGATCATGACGGTGGCGCCGCTGGTGACGATGGACTCGCCGGCCCAGGTCACGGAGGTGTGCACTGCCTGCTCCCTCGTCGCGCCTTTGATCCTCTCCTCACGGTACCTGGTGACGATGAATATCGAGTAGTCCGTCCCCACGCCCATGAGCAGGGCGAAGAGGATGGTCAGCACGGTGGAGTCGATCTGAGCGACCGTGGAACCGATGACGAAGACCAACGCTTGGCTGATGCCCAGGGCCACGGCCACCGCGCCCAGGGGAAGGAACTGCGCCAGGACGGAGCGGAAGAGGATCCCCATCAGGACGATTATGATTATGATGGTGAAAGGCTCGATGAGCTCCATGTCCTCCATGGAGCTGGTCATCATGTCCGCTGAGATGGCCGCGTCACCGGTGACATACCCGGTCATGGCGTTATCGGTCTCCGCGTTGACCTCCCGGATGAGGCTCCGGACCACGTCCACGTTCTCGAACATGGGGCGGAACCCGTCCGCGGTCACATAATCCGCCGACACGCTGAAGGACAGGGTGATCAGCATGGTCTTGTTGTTGGGCGAAACCAGGCTCGCGAGGTACTCGGTGGGCACACGGACCGGGTAGGTTGCCAGCGTTCCGCTGGAGATTATACCGTTGACGTAGGCGGTCACGGCCTCGGTCGTGTACGATGGGCCGAGGTCGTAGACCTCCTGGAGGAAGGTCATGTTGGTGATGGCGGTGGCCTGGCTGATCATCCCCATGGTGAAGCCGTGGACGGCCATGGGGTCGTTGAAGTCGGTCAGGTCGAAGGAGTACAGGACGGCCGTCATGACCTGCTTCTCCTCATCGGACACGGGAAGGCTGGCTATGAAGGCCGGGGCCACCATGTTCACGCTGGCCGTGGCACGCGCCATAGGGTCTGCCAGTAGTAGGGGGTCGGCCCCGGACGCGTTCCAGGCGGCCGCGAAGGCGTTATAGTATCCCATGGTCAGCTGTATCTGGCTCGGGTCGGCGCCCTGCTGCTGCAGGTAAACCATCAACTGGACGCTGGTGGCGTTGTAGGCCTCCGAGTCGGAGTAGGACAGGACCCAGTTCGATACGTGCAGGGCGGGCACCCCCCAGAGCAGGAACGCCGTGCTGTTGACCTGCTGCTCGGCCGGCCTCATAGTGGGCCCTAGGGCCATGACGGTCTGGGTCATGACCATGGCGTTGATGGTGTAGACCGTGGTCATTCCTGTGAAATCGTTAAGCTCGGCCGAGGACAGTATCTCGTCCTGCAAGGTCAGGACGTAGTCACGAGAGGCAACGTCCGTGACGTCGTCCGCCTGCAGGACGATGATGATCGTTCCGTTGGACACCGTACCCTGGAACTCCGAGGAGATGATCTCGGAGGCCTTGACCGATTCATAGTCCCCTGTGGTCACACCAGTGCTCTCGTAGGTCACGACCTCGTTGACCTGGAGGATGGCTGGAACGGAGACTACCAGGATCACCAACCAGGCGATCAGTACCTTCCTGTAATGCTTGGTGATCACATCGGCGAGCTTCTCGAATACCATGAGCGTGCCTTCTTAGATTTTCTCGGGAATGGCGTAGACATGTTTATGAGGTTATTGTTACTGCAGTAGGTACATGAGTGCCCCTGTAGAAGGCCTCATGCGCCTAGGCTTTAGCGAGTACGAGGCCAAGGCCTATGTGGCCATGGTATCGATCGGCGAGGGCGGCATAGCCGAGATAAGCCAACAGAGCGGCATCCCTCGTTCCCGGGTATACGATGTCATGGAGAGGCTGGCGCTCAAGGGCTTTGCGGAGGTGGGCGCCA
>JALOTM010000100.1 GCA_025457905.1 Methanomassiliicoccales archaeon | reverse complement strand
TTGGGACCGTCAAGACCGAGAACATGGGGCTGGAGAAGGTCATCGCCAATGTCATTAGCAATCCCTGGATACGCTTCCTGGTGGTGTGCGGTAAGGAGGAGTTCGGGCATTTCCCTGCTGACGCGGTCATCAACGTCTGGAGCAATGGGGTGGACGAACGCAGGAGGGTGAGGGGGACTAGGTCCGCCATCCCGTACTTATGCAATTTGGAGGAGGAGGCCGTCGAGCGCTTCCGGCACCAGGTGGAGGTGATCGACCTGGTATATCCGAAAGAGGCGATGGAGATCGTCGCCTACGATCCCATCTACTTCTTCGAACCAGAGAGGAGGGAGCAGCTCCTCTCCGTGATCGAGGATTGCCATAAAAGGGACCCGGGTCGCTACGATGCCCCGCCGATGATCGTTAAAGCCCCAGGGCTCAAAGTCGAGGGCAAGAAGGCGATAAGAGCCATAGACAACCTGGCTCTCGAGTTCACCAACCAGATGCTGCGGCTTCCGAGCGAGAAGCTCTCGACCGAGGCTTCCCTCATCGCCGTGTCGGAGACCCTGGGCGTCGTTCTCGACCCCACTGATGGGTTCGTCATCGAAGTCCCCTCGGTGGAGTTCGCTGGGAAGCTCAAGTCGTACTACAGAGGAGGGGTCTGATGCTGAAATTCTTGAACAAACAGTGCACGTACACGATCGGGAAGGTAGAATTCGGAGGGCAACCAGGCAAGAGGAGGACGGTCATGGTGGGCTCTCTCTTCTATCCTCGCCACAGCATCGTAGAGGACCGCGTCAAAGGTATTGTAAGACCTGGCTCGGTGGAGCGGCTCTTGGAGCAGATGTCATCGGCATCGGCGGAGACGGGTTGTCCAACCGCGGTCATGGTCTATGCGGAGACGCCAGAATGCATGCGAAGACATCTGGACAAGGTCTCAGGCCTCTATGAGGGCCCGATCTTCATCGACTCTCCCAGCGCCGAGGTGCGAATAGCCGGGACGGCCTGGGCCAGGGAATGTGGAATGGAGGGCAGGGTCATCTACAATACGATCAGCGCGGGCGTCACATCAGAGGAGTGGGAGGCGCTCGAGGACAACCATGTCCGGAACGCCGTGCTCCTGGCCTTCCATCCAGGGGACCTGCAGGCCAAGGGCAAGATCTATCTGCTGGAGAACGGGGGCGGCCTGCTCACCGAGGGGCTGCTCGAGATGGCGCAACGACATGGTGTGGAAAGACCATTGCTGGACATGGCCGTGATGTCCTCGGAGCAGGGGGCGGGCTCGGCCCTCCGCGGCATCATGATCGCCAAGGCCAAGTGGGGCCTTCCGACGGGATGCGCCATGCATAACGCGGTGGAGTCCTATCCCCCCCTCTCCAGGCTCCAAGGGGAGGACCGCAAGATATTCAGATATGTGGATGTGGCCTCGGCCATCATGCCGATGATGGCCGGTGCGGACTTCGTGATGTATGGGCCCATCGAGTTCGCGCGGAGGACCATGCACGCCGCGGCCTTCGCGGACGTGCTGATGGAACAGGCCGCGGCCGAACTCTGAGCTGGAGGTCGGGTCGATGCTCACCGGGCCGGTGCGGCCTGGCGGGAGGATGGGATGGCCTTGACGGCCAGCTTCTCCAACGTCTCCAGCAGCGAGGGAAGCTGGTCGAACGGGATGCCGACCAGCATCTCCTCGGGGGCGATGTCCGTGTTCTTCCTGCATCCGAAGCATCCCAGCGAGATGTTGACCCTTCGCTTGAGATAGGGGACCAGCGTGGAGTCGGCGCAGGTGGCCTGGAAGGAGGCGGTCTCCAAGGTCACCCTGCCGCCCTCCTTGTAAGTGCTAGCAGCAGGGACAATCCAATAGACCTGCTCTGGAGTTCCTGTTATGACCACCACATCAGGTTCCACGGTGGCCTTTGACAGGGGGCTCAGGGCCGTGGCCTTCACCGAGTTCGCCGGCATCTCCGGGCGAGCCTCGATCATTCGCCTTGCGGCCTCGACGTCCTTGTAGAGGCCGATGTTGTAGTGGAACTCGCCGGCCTTGACCTTCTCCGGCAGGGGCACGATGCCCAGGGCGCTACCTCCCACCGGGCAGGCCTGCTTGTCCGCGGGGACAGTGAGCTTCTCGCCCTTGCGGGCCCTCATCAGGGCCTGGCAGTGCCTCAAAGGCTTTTCAGGGACGCAATATCCTTGCGGAAGGGACTCGTCCTTCCATAGCGTGATCGCCACCGGTTCGTACTTCAGGCCCAGTATCTCCATCAGGCGCTTCGACGCCCTCTCACGGTCCATTCTAACACCGAGCAGCTCTTGGGGTGTCAGACCATCATCATAGCGGCTAACATGTTTGTTATTGGGGAATGAATGCCCTTCCAGAGGGGCCGGCCTCAGTAGAGCTCCATCTCGCTGCCAGCGGGCATGAGCTCGAAGCCAACGAAGCGGTCGGAAAAGTTTTTCATGGCCTCAAAGCCCGTGCAATGGAGTGGCGCGATGCGGTCCACCCCCAGGTTCTTCAGCTGGTCCATGGTCTTGCGGATGCGGTCCTGGGAGGCCCCGCCGAGGTGGAAGCCCCCGATCACCAAGTGCACCTTGGACCCAGTGGACTTCTTGGCGTGGGTAACTATGTTCACGATCCCTGCATGGGAGCAGCCGGTGATGATCACCAATCCTCGCTTGGTCACGAGGTAGACGGCCTGCTCCTCTATGATTGTGTCCTCCACGGTCCTGTCCCCTTCGTCCCGGAGGAAGTTCAGCGCATGCTCGAAGTCCGTCGTCCGGGGTATCTCGCCAGAGGTCCTTATGCCAGGGACCAACTCCACGCTCGCGGAGGTCAGGTTCAGCTTGGCCCTGGCCAACGCCGCCATCACCTGGGGCGGGGCGGAGATGTCGGTCTTGGACTCGCCGCCCGTGGAATAGCGTTTGCCTTGGAACGTGCGCGGGTGGGTGTAGATGGGGACCCCTGCATCGATGAATGGTACCAGCCCGCCGACGTGGTCGTAATGGCCATGGGTGATGAAAACGGCGCTGAAGTCCTTCGGCTCCAGGCCCACCACTTTTAGGTTGTTCGAGATCACCGCCTCGGTGGCCCCGGTGTCCACCAGGACCTTCTGCCCGGTCTCGTTCTCCACCATCATCGAGAACCCCTGCTCCGCCCAGAATCCCTTCGATGGCGTACCTAGCTTCTTCACCATCCTGGATTGCACGTTCGGCGACCCGGTCGCATTCTCCACGAGGGTGATCAGTCGCACTTACTGATCCCTCTTTACAATTTTCAGATCGCTGAACCTCATGGCATCCTCGGGGCAGACGGTCTCGCAGTTCTTGCAGGCCGTTCCCAGGCAATACTCGGTGGCGATCCTTATCTTGAAGCGCTTGTCCCCCACCTTCTCCACCCGCAGGGCGCGCTCCGGGCACTCGCGCATGCACTTCTTGCACCCGACGCACTTTTCGAAGTCTGCGATGAGGTACACGCCCACATGGTCAAGGGTCTTCAGGCCTCGGTCCCCCAGCACCGGGATGTCCGAAGCCACGATGCGCAGCGTCTCCTTGGGCCGCTTGATCTCCGGGAAGGGCCGGTAGCCCTTGTCCTTGAGGATCTGGTTGAAGAGCTCGAAGGGCATGCCTTCCTGCCAAAGGGCGATCTCGTTGACGTATATGTCCTCGAAAACCTTGCTGGTGGCGAACATGATGTGCCTGGCCGCCATGGAATCGGCGATGCTCTGCATCTCGTCCATGGCCTCGTCCTTGACCAGCAGGTCGTATGCCATCATGAGCGAAGTGTTGCCGCACTGATAGGTGCGCTCCAGCACCCTGGGCACCAGGCCGCAGGTCTGGGCCTTGATGGGGTCGACATAGGTCCCGGAGGCGCCGGCGAGGTACATGGACTTGACCTCCTCGTCCTCGATGCCCACCTCCTCGACGAGCGTGCGGTGGCCCGCACGGATGGCGCCCATGGCCTTGCCCGCCTCCAGCACGTCATGCTGGTCGATGTACACCCCGTCCTGGAGGTGGATGCGGCCATTGCCGGTCATGACCTTGGGCAGCTTGATGATGCCCGTCTCCAGGCCCACCGCCACCGCGGCCACGACCCCCGTGCCAGTTATGCCGCGTGCCTTGACCCCGCTCGCTAGCTTGACCTCGCCGGTGTAGGGGTCGATCCTGGAACCGGATTGGGCCTTGAGCCTGTCGTCCAGAACGAAGTTCTGCCAGCTGCCGTCGGGATTGGCCTGCAGGTCGGAGATGGCCATGGGCGCGGCCAGCATGCCGAACTCGATGCTCTGCCCTTCCATGGCCGGGCCGGCGGCGGCGGAGCCGGTCCAAAGCTCGCCGTCCTTGAAGAGGCCCATCTCGGCGTTCGTCCCATAGTCGGTGACCATGCAGGTCTCCTTTCGCTCCAGCATCCTGGATTTGATGATCATTGCCAGCGCGTCCGCGCCGATCTCGTGGCGGATGGATGGCGGATACCTTATCTCGGCCTCGGGGTGCACCGAGGACATGCCCAGGTCGGAGGCCGTCCCGGTATGCGCCCTCCTCTCGGGGACCTTGACGTTGAGTCGCTGCAGGAGGCTGTTCCCGGCATAGGCCAGATCCCGGATCTCGATATTCTCGAACATGGAGAGCTGGGCAGGGTTCCCGCAGATGGCCACCCTCTTGATCTCCTTGGGGTTGGCCTCGTGCAGGCCGATGAGCTTGTCGACGGTCTCTATGATAATCCTGTGACCGACCTCCGACCCGTTCTCGAGCCAGAAGTGCAGGTGGTCCATGATGTTCGCGCCTGGGAGAGGATGGCGCATGGTGATCGCGGTGGAGAGGATCTTCCCCCTCTGATCGAGGTCGACTAAATGGGTACGATATCCGCTCGTTCCCAGGTCAAGAGCCACGCCTAGGTTTGCCATTGAACCAC
>JALOTM010000099.1 GCA_025457905.1 Methanomassiliicoccales archaeon | reverse complement strand
AAGGCCGCCACTGGCTCCATCGGGTGAGGAATCTCGCCCAGTATAGATAATCGTTCCCCGAGAAAGCCCGCGGCCGTCCTCCCCCGGTCACCCGCACGTAAATATACCGCAGGCACATAGAGTGTCGGATTCCCATGGCCAAGAAGAAGAGCGCGGAGACCCCCAAGCTGGAGGATGTGCCTGACCTCGAGAAGATGATGGAGGACCTCACCGACGAGGAGCGATGCATGTTCGCGGTGGTGGAGGGGTTCTCCAAGCTGCTGGACGAGACGTTCCCTGAGGGAATGACCCTTTACGACGTGGTCACGGTGCAGCGCCTGGTCAACACCTTCCTCATGGACTTCGTCGAGGACATGCACGACGGCGAGGTCACGGAGCTGGTGGACGAGATCATGGAGCTCTCCTGCGAGCCAGTGGAGGCCAAACCGGCCCCCAAGGCCCCCAAGAAGGCCGCTAAGAAACCTGCCAAGAAGGCGACCAAGAAGAAGTGATGGGCCCTGTAATCCGCCCGGTGATGCCATGGACCTGGTGCTGGTGCGCTATGCGGAGATGGGGCTGAAGAGCCGGGCGGTGCGAAAACGCTTCGAGTCCATCCTGGTGGACAACATGATGACCGCCCTGGCCGCCGCTGGGGTGGAGGGCTTGGTGACCACGGACGGCGTGGCCTCGGTTTCGCCGACCGTGAGCTGCGCCAGCGGGATGGAGGAGATGAAGCTCGCCATCTCCGCCTTCTCCCTGCCCCTCTTCAAGGGAGGGGAGGGGTTCGCAGTGAGGGCCAGACGCACTGGGGAGCATCCCTTCACCTCCATGGACCTGGGCCGGGAGCTGGGCTCGGCCATCTTCCTCGCCAACCATGAGAAGGGGGTGAGGGTGGACCTCACCTCGCCCGATGTGGAGGTGTTCGTCGAGGTACGGGGGAGGAGGGCCTACATCTTCTCGACCTATGTGCCTGGCCCAGGAGGCCTACCCCTGGGCAGCCAGGGGAAGGTGGTGGCCCTGGTGGAGGGGGAGAGGGACGCCTTGGCCGCCTGGCTCGTCATGAAGCGGGGATGCCGCATCATCGCCCTGGGGGAGGAGGGCTCGCCCGGGGTGAGGCTGCTGAGGGCCTGGGACCCGGGGATGAAGGTGATGGCCAGGGAGAACATGGCAGAGGCGGTCTCCAAGAACCGCGCCCTGGCCCTGGTATTCGGCTACAGCCTGCAGGAGTTCGAGGCGATAAGGTCCGTGGACGCGACCGTGCCGGCATTCTTCCCTCTGGTGGGCATGGGAGAAGATGAGATAAGTAAGAGATTGGAAGGGATTGGGGCGGCCTAGCTCACTTGCCAGTCCGTCCATGGGCCTTGATGGAGGGTCGGACGCGCTCGGCGCCCCGGCCCTTGTTGTGCAGCCCGCGGCCGCGCTTCCCCGCGCTCGTCAGGCCGCGGTAGACACGGCCGGTATGCTGCGGCTCGGCGATCCAGCCGTACACAGGGTCGTTCCTGATGGCGGGGTGGTGCTTGTCCAGCATGATGACCTCGTACCACACGTTCTTGCCATCGTCACCGACCCAGTAGGAGTTGAGCACCTCCATGTTGGGGTAGCGCTTGGCGGCGCGCTCCTCGCAGATGCGCTGCAGGCTCTTCTCCATGGTGATCTTGTTGGTGCCCTTGCGCTTGGCGCGGCGGCCGCGGCGGATCTTGCGCTTCTGTAGCGAACCGCGGCGGACGCGCCCACGGACGATGATGATGCCCTGCTTGGCCTTGTAGCCGAGCTTCCGGGCGCGGTCCAGTCTGGTAGGCCTCTCCACGCGCAGGAAGTTCTCCTCCTTCCTCCACTGGATGAGCCTCTCCCAGAGCAGGTCCCCAACGTAGGACTTGTCCGGGTTCTGCCAGGCCTTCTCGATATGATGGTACAGCCCCTTGCCAGAAGGGGCCCTCTTGGCCTCGCCCTCTTCCGGGGCGGGCTGGTTCTCTTGCGTCGTCATCTCTATTCACCTTGCCGTCGTAACGGTCTTCGGATTCACCCGCTAGGGGCACAACTCCGCGCCCTCCGTTAAGGGAGAGCGCCTCTGCCAATCATGAGAGGCTATATAATCATTTTCATGAGCACGCCCCTGACAGGCAATGCGGACGGGCCGTCGACCGCCAGATTCGACCCGCATGAACGAATCTGCGGTAGAGGCGTCGTCATCTCCGAAAGGGAATTGAACCAAAGGAGCGGTAGATGCGATCATGGGAGGTAGGACCAGGAGGCAGGAGAGCGGCCCGGTCGATGAGTACATAGCATCATTCCCAACGGACGTGCGGGCCAAGCTGGAAGCGCTCAGGAAGGTGATCCGGGAGGCGGCGCCCGAGGCCGATGAGACCATCAGCTACGGCATGCCGACCTTCAAGCTGCACGGGAACCTGGTGCACTTCGCCGCCTACGAACGCCACATCGGGTTCTACCCCACGCCCTCGGCCATGGAGGCCTTCGAAGGGGAGCTCTCCAAATACAAGCGTTCGAAGGGCGCCGTGCAGTTCCCCTTGGACGGGCCCCTCCCCCTGGCCCTGGTGAGGAGGATGGTGGAGTTCAGGGTCAAGGAGAACCTTGCCCTGGCCAAGGGCGGGGGACGGACCAGGATCACATGAAGTCCTGGAGGCTGACCTTCTTCTCCGTCCGCTTCGCAGCCTCCTTCTTCGGCACTGGCCTCTTGCCCTCCTTCTCTCCGGCGATGGTGTCCTCATCCCCGGAGAATGCCCCGTTGAAGAGGTCCACCTGCTGCGAGCCCATGAGCAGATCCTTCTCCGTCCAGCCGAAGTTCTCGGTCGCGCGGGCCACGCTCTGCGCCAGCCTGGTGGCGTAGTACTTCCAGTCGGGGGCGCCCTCGAAGGAGGTCCCCGAGACGTAGGGTTGCACCTCCTGGGGGGTGCGCTTCGAATTGGTCACGATCCAGGACACTTTCATTCCCGGGACGAACTCGTACCCCAAGGCCATGAGCTTCTTGGCGGCCTGCACGTGCGCCAGCCGGTCCGGGTCGTCGTACTCGTTGAAGTTCTTCACCCCCCTGGATATGACCAGCTTCTCGATGGGGACCTTACCCTCCATGGTCTCCGAGATGCGCCTTCGGGCTATCTTCACTGCCTCTTCCGGCCTCTCGTCCAGGACCTTCTCGAACACCTCCGTCAGGAGCTCGGTCTGCAGATCGAAGGAGTCTGTGCGCCTGGTCTCGTAACCGCGGATGAGCAGCTCATCCAGCCGGCGGGGCCAGACCACCCTGCCCACATACCTCTTCTTCTTCCCGTGGGAGAAGAGCGGGTCCAGGACCTTCTCGAACTCAAGCTGCCCGCCCTCGCGGGAGAAGCGCTCGGCCAGGTCCTTGCCGAACTTGACCGCACCGTCCAGATTGGCCTGGGGGCTCTTGACGAAGACGGAGTCGGTGTCGGAGTAGATGACCTCGTGCCCCTCCCGCTCCAGCTCGCCGATGATTCCCTTGGTGGTCTCCCGGGCGAAGGCGGTTATGCTCGATCCGATGGCCCGGTCCGTGAAGCGGTAGAAGGAGGACGCGAAGACGCCGTAGAAGGCGTTCATGAGGATCTTGATGGCCTGCTGGAGGCCATCGTAGTAGCGGTGCTCCTCGGGGCTCTTGGCCTCGCGCATGCGGCGCTTGGTCTCGTCCCTCTCCCTCATGAGGTTCTGCAGGATGGTCGGCAGCAGCCCCGGGCGCTGGCGCTTGGAGAGGAACCGGACCCCGGTGGGGGACTCGACCTCGCCCTTGGGGTCCAGGGTGGTGAAGCATATGTTCTTGGCGATGATGAGCGAGGGGTACATGGACTTGAAGTCCAGCACGCATACCCAGTGGTAGAGGCCGGCCCTGATCTCGTGGACGTAGCCGCCCTCGATGGCCTCCACGTCATCGAAGGAGCCGGTCATGGGCACCCCCACCCTGGGGACAGCGCGGTCCGCGGCGCGGATGAGGATGGAATCGATGAGGAAGGAGGACCCGATGTTGAGCACATCATCGAGGGGCAGCTTGGTGACCGTGGCCATGTCCATGGTGCGTCGCAAGGTTCCAATCTTGTCGAGCACGCGCAGGGAGAGCTCCGCATCACGGGTGCAATATGCCAGTATGCGCTCGCGGTTGCTCTGCCACTCCTTGTCGATCTTGCGAGGGTCGTAGTCCGCGCCCACCCGCATGCCCAGGTCCACCTCCAGCTTGCCCTCCCCAAGCAGCTGCTTGGCCACCGCGTTGAGGGTCTCCTGCTTGGGCTTGAGGTCGGTCTTGACTGCCCACCAGGCGTCCGCGACTAGCCTCCCGTTCAAGCGCCAGAACTTCTGGTACACCTGCCGGGGCTCGGACATGTCCCGCCCCCACTGCAACGAGCGGATGCCCACCTTCATTGCCCTCTCCTGGATCGTGGGGATGTCGTAGCCATCGATGTTGTAGCCGGTGATGACATCGGGGTCCTCCTTCTGGATGGCCCGGGTGAACTGCTCGATGATCTCCCGCTCCGTGCCCCAGATGGGGTCCCCGGCGCGCAGGGTCTCGCCCTCCTTCACGAAATAGCAGATGGTGTACAGATGGCCGTCGGTGATGGAGTTCTCCACATCGAAGGCCAGTATCTTCAGCTGTGGGCTGAAGGCCTCTATGTTCTCGAACGAGGGCCCCCCATCTCTCCTCTCCATCTCAAGGACTATGTCCGTGGTGTGCCTGTCGCTCCTGATCTCCGTCCTCATCGGCGTTCCGGCCGGGTTGCTATCGGCGGTCTACCGCAATTCCTGGGTGGATCACGCGGCGCGCGTCCTGACCCTTGTCAGCCTCTCCATGCCCAGTTTCTGGCTCGGCCTCATGTTGATCATCCTCTTCTCGCTGAAACTGAACCTGCTGCCCGTCGTGGGATACACCTCCGTCGTCACCGACGTGTGGAGCGGGTTGCGCTTTCTCATCCTGCCCAGCTGCGCCTTGGGCACGTATCTCACGGCCCTCTTGGCGCGCCTGGTCCGGAGCAGCGTCCTGGAGATCCTGGGGCAAGAGTACATCCGGACCGCGCGGGCCAAGGGATTGCGCGAACGCGTCGTCCTGTTCCGGCACGCACTGCGCAACGCGCTCATCCCGGCCGTGACGGTCATGGGCATCAATATGGGGATTCTCCTCGGCGGGAGCGCCGTGATCGAGACGCTCTTTGTCCTGCCGGGAGTAGGGCAGCTCGTGATCACCGCCCTGTACAACCGGGACCTCCCGGTCATCCAGGGGCTGATCCTGTATATCTCGGTGCTGTACGTTCTGATCAACCTGGTCGTGGACCTGCTGTACACGTACCTGGATCCCCGGCTCCGCTTCGGGTAAGTGGCGCGCCGGGCGCTGAAAGACCGGATGACACCTGCATCGGTTGAGGCGCATTCTATCCCCATCCCACCGCCGCCCAGCGGTCTCGAGCGGCTCGGACGGGTGTGGCGGCAGCTTCGGCGAAACCGGCTCTCGCTCGTCGGAAGCCTCATCGTCGTGAGCCTGCTCCTGCTCGCGCTGGCTGCGCCGTTCCTCGGTTTGCCCAGCCCGGTGAAGCTGAATATCGCGCAGCGGTTTCT
>JALOTM010000098.1 GCA_025457905.1 Methanomassiliicoccales archaeon | reverse complement strand
CCACCTACGAGAACGTGGAGAAGCTCGGCACTGAGGTCAACTCCTACGCCCTGGAGATGTACGAGCGCTACCCGGCCGCCATGGAGGCCCACTTCGGTGGATCCCAGCGCGCGACCGTCGCCGCTGCCGCCACCGGTATCGCATGCGCCATGGGTACCGGTAACGCCGACTGCGGTGTCAACGGCTGGTACCTCTCCATGTTCCAGCACAAGGAGAGGCTGGGCCGCCTCGGCTTCTATGGATACGACTTGCAGGACCAGTGCGGTGCCTCCAACTCGTTCTCCTACAGAAGCGACGAGGGCCTGCCCTTCGAGCTGAGGGGCCCGAACTACCCGAACTACGCGATGAACGTCGGTCACCTGTCCGGATACGGTGGAATCGCTGCCGCAGCCCACGCGGCCCGCGGCGACGCCTTCGCCTGCAACCCGCTCATCAAGGTGGCCTTCGCGGACAAGAACCTGCCGTTCGACTTCGCGAACATCACCAAGGAGTTCGGCCGCGGCGCGATCCGCGAGTTCATGCCCGCCGGCGAGAGGACCGTCATCATCCCGCCCGCCTGAGCAGGTGAATGATGCAGCCGGGTGACTTCGCCAAGTATCGGAACACCGGGACGGTGGGAAAGGTGATGGAGGTAGTGGACAGGCCGGACGGTCGATGGGTACTCCTCGACACGTACAACCTGTACTACGAGGCCTCCTACCTTGAGCCCGCCTCGGAGTCCGACTACAAGGTGAGGAAGCTCGAGGAAGCCTCGTTGGAAGAGCAGCTGGAGAAGATGGAGCAGCTTAAGGAGCAGCTGGCGGAAGCCGAGCGCAACATAAGCCGCATCACCCCCTCCGGCACCTAGAAACCCCTTCCCCCATTCTTATTTTTCATTTCCTCTTTTCGATAGCGAAGGCCATCGGCCGCTCGATAATGCCGATCCAGATTGTCGCATCGGCCCGGGGGTCAGCGGGACCGTCATTGGGTCGAACAGGATCACTTGTGAGGCCTCGGGCCTTTCTTCATGTTGTCGTATCCGATGAGGATGCTGGCCAGCTTCGGGTCGTCAGGTAGGTCGTGGCTGGCACGGACGAACATGTCCCCGGGCGGGGAGGGGGAGCAGGACACACAGTTCCTTACGCCCGGCAGAGCGGCAACCTCGGGGAAGGAGACGGGGGGCATGAGGAAGCACTCCTTGCTCTTGGGCATACGGTCCGTGAACACCACGAAGTCCGACGAGAGGAACACAATGTTGGGCTTGTCCGTGTACTGGTCCCTTTCGTGGGGGAAAATCTCCCTGCCGAGGAGCATCTCCCCGTTGTCGGCGATGAGCAGGACGGTGGGCTCTGGTGGAGGGCGGAAGCGCTTGTCCTTGATGACCACGATGACGTTCTTCCTATGGAGGCACTCCTCGACTCCCTGGTTATAGCACGTGATCCCTAGGCTGGCCTTGACCTCGCCCTCGATCTGGACGAGCCGTTCCCTTGTCTTGTCGTCCAGCTTGAACACGTGGACGCTACCTTCCATCTTCTTGAGGAGGCCGATTACCTCTTCCACCTTCGCCATGCGCCCTGGGCAATGCGCTCGCGCATAATCTAGCTTTCCCTCATCGGCCTGATCCTGGAGAGCCCTTTTATCCCCCAATGGCGTTGGCCATCTCATGAGCCTGGAGCTGTTGGCCAAGCAGCAGCCGTCAGTGGTCACTGCGCTTTACAAGTACAAGCACGAGATCTTCAAGGAAGGAGCGCTCTCCATCAAGGAGAAGGAGCTGATCGCCGTCGCCATCTCCATGCTGCTGAAGTGCGACGTCTGCCTCGAGGTTCATGCCGCTGAGGCGATCAAGCATGGGGCCAAGCCGGACGAGCTGCGCGAGGCCATGAACGTGGCCATGTACCTAGGGGGACCGACCGCGGCCGTTTGGTCGCCGGTGATAGACAAGGTCCTGATGGGCGAGCTGTGCGTAAAGGAGTGAGCTCACTCGAAGGTCACGCTGACCGCCCTCTTCAGCGCCAGTCCGGCCGAGACCTCGAAACCCTTGAGGACCGCCATGGGCAGAGGGCAGGTGGCGTGCTTCAGCTTCCTCCCACCCACGGAGTAGACCTTGTTCTCGGAGAAGGGCATGTGCAGCGCCTCCATCATATCGCATGGGCCGAGGGCCTCTCCGAACTCCTGAGCATGCTTGCATCCGCTGGTGATATGGCAATGCAGCATGCCGTCCTCGATCCAGGTCTCCACTGTCGCCTTGAAGCGACAGACGCCGGGGTCCACCTTAAGGACGACCCTCTGGGTATCGAGCATCACGCTGTCCATTCGGCTCACCTCTCCCTGCGCGCCCTGCCCATCAGGTCGGTGAACGAGCCCCGGGTTATGTCGAAGACGCCAATGGCGGCGATGGCCTCCTTTTTGCGCATGATCGGGACCACCACGACCGGGACTCCCCGGTAGGGCCCGGAGACGGCCGTCCTGCGCACGATCTGGCTCTTCTTTAGCGCCTCCTCCAGGACGGGGCCGGTGTAGTTGCTGTCGACGACCTCCCCATCCTCGCAGCGAACCCCATATTGGTTCTTAGACCTCATGGCCAGGGGGAGGCGGCCGACGAGCTCGTGTATGGCCAATGCGATGCATTTCAGGTCATCCGCATCGGTGTCGGCTGATAGCAAGGTGGTTCCCTCCGACCAGCAACGCCTGGATTGGTTACCGACGGAGAGAGCGGCGGTCACCGCTCCCTTCTCGGCGGCCTCATAGGAGAAGGCCGAGCCGATGATGATCGCATCGCCGTCATCGAGGTCGAACATCTTCTTCAGGGGGGCCACGGCCTCCTGCTCCGGGAAGCTGTCGTCGCCAGGGAAGACCACCTTTCCCTCCTTGACCACGAGCGTGGTGGCGCCCACCGCCCCCGCTCGGACCGCCTCGTCCCTCTGCTCGCAGCCTAGCTTGACGCGGTCGGCCATGCCCTTGACCAGCACGGCGCAGTTGTGCTTTCCCAGGGTGACTCCGTCGATATCCACGGGGTTGGTGATGATACCAGAGGAGTCCAAGCGCTTGCGCCCCCTCTCGGTGAGGACGGCGCCGCGGCGGGTGTTCTCCACAGAGCCCTCCCGTATCATCTTGTCCAAGATGGTCCTGGTGCTTCCCTCGCCGATCTGCAATATGTCCGCCAAGGCCTTCCGGCCCACCGGCCCCTGGGTCTCTATGACATGATAGGCCTTCCAGATATGGTACAACGAGAACTTCGGTGTCGGCCCGCCTGCGAAATATGAGCTGAAGGTCAGTGGCATCGAAGGATGGATATATCATCCATCCACTTAAACCTAACCGCTTTTACGGGGATATTAAAGCCGTTAAAACGGTACCCGTAACGCGTTCTTTCTTAAATATGTTAAGACATTAGCCAAATTAACGCTCGTTGAGCATCTGGGAAAAGTTTTATTATTAAACTAATCCTACGCCAGAATATATGCCCGAGGAGGCAGAGACGCTAATCACCATCGACAACGTGAGCAAGAGTTTCAATGGTAATATCGTCCTCAGGGATGTTAGCGCTGTGATACATCCCGGCGACGTCCTCGGCCTCATCGGGAGGAGCGGAGCGGGCAAGTCCGTGCTCATCAACATGCTCCGCGGAAATCAAGAATATCGGCCTGATTCAGGCAAGGTAATCTATCGGCTGAACCTATGCAATTCCTGCGGCCGCCTCGACCTTCCCAGGAAAGGCGTGAAGTGCACGAAGTGCGGCGGCGACACCGGCATAATCGATGTGGACTTCTGGTCCTTGGACGAGAACGACAAGATGCGCATCGCCATCAAGCAGCGCATCGCCATCATGCTGCAACGCACCTTCGCGCTCTTCGGCGACATGTCCGTGATCGAGAACATCTTCGAGGCCATGGACAAGAGCTGCAACGACCAGGAGAGGGTGGACAAAGCCATCGAGCTTCTCAAGATGGTCAACATGACCCACCGCACCACCCACATCGCCAGGGACCTGTCCGGCGGCGAGAAGCAGAGGTGCGTCCTGGCCAGGCAGCTGGCCCGAGAGCCCCTCATCTTCCTGGCCGACGAGCCCACTGGCACCCTGGACCCAGGGACCGCCGAGCTGGTGCACCGAACCCTGGTGGAGATGTCCAAGAAGACCCAGATGGGGATGGTCGTGACCTCGCACTGGCCAAAGGCCATCAACCGCTTGGCCAACAAGGCCATCTGGCTCGAGGCCGGAGAGATGATGAAGCGCGGCGAGCCTGTGGAGGTCACCAAGGAGTTCATGGTGGGCTTCGCCCCCAAGGACCCTGAGCCTGTGCCCATCGGAGGGCCGATCGTGCGCGTCCTGGATGCCAGGAAGTACTATTACTCCATCGTCCGCGGCGTGGTCAAGGCCGTGGACGGGGCCACCTTCGACATCAACGAGAAGGAGATATTCGGCCTGGTAGGGCTGAGCGGGGCGGGCAAGACCACGCTCTCGCGAATGATCTCCGGTATCACCCCGGGAACGAGCGGAGTGGTCGAGGTGCGCATCGGTGACGATTGGGTCAACATGTACGAGATAGGGGAGATGGGCCGAGGCCGGGCCACGCCCTACATCGGGGTGCTGCACCAGGAGTACTCCCTTTATCCGTTCAACACGGTCCTTCAGAACCTCACCTCCTGCATCGGTCTCAAGATGCCGGCCGAGTTCGCCAAGATGAAGGCCATACAGGTCCTGTCGAGCGTGGGCTTCGAGAAGAAGGACATCGATAGGATCCTATATGCTTACCCAGACACCCTGAGCGTGGGCGAGAAGCAGAGGGTGGCCATGGCCTCGGTGCTCATCCGCGAGCCGCGCATCATCATCTTGGACGAGCCTACCGGGACCATGGACCCCATCACCAAGATCTCCGTGGCCAAGAGCATCCTGCACGCGCGCAAGGAGCTGGGCGAGACCTTCATCATTGTTTCGCACGATATGGACTTCGTGGTCAACTGCTGCGACCGCGCCGCCATA
>JALOTM010000097.1 GCA_025457905.1 Methanomassiliicoccales archaeon | reverse complement strand
GCGCATACTGGACATCGCGGCGGAGCAGAAGATCGGCACCATCGTCGGCACCAAGATGGGCAACATCACCAAGCAGCCGGCGAACGTCGACGTTTGGACCAAGGAAGACCTGAACTGAGATGAGCGAGCGCCGCCGACCTGACCTCCCGGACCTGAGCAGGGTGTCTACCACCGCGGACATAGAGATACCCAACGACCCCCTGCTCCGCGTCATCGGCCAGGACGAGGCGGTCAAGCTGGCGCGGATCGCCGCCAGGCAGCGCCGGCACCTTCTGCTGGTGGGGCCACCGGGCACGGGCAAGAGCATGATCGCCCAGGCCCTGGCCCTCCATCTGTACCGCCCCACCGAGGAGATACGGGTGGTTCACAACCCGGAGAACCCCGAGCGGCCGCTGGTGGAGGTGAAGAAGGAGGAGGAGGTGCGCCGGGAGCACGAGTCCCGCGAGTTCGCTGGCGGGGACCTCATCGACCCCAAGAACGCGCCCATCAACGTGGCCGAGCGCCTCGGGTACAGGTGCCGCAACTGCGGCGACTACTCATCCTACAAGGAGAGGTACTGCCCCAAGTGCCAGAAGCCCAAGGCGGGGGACTCGGCGGCGGGAGCGGGCAACCCCTTCGGGGACCTGATGTCCAGCCTGCTGGAGAGCTCCATGGGGGCGCAGGGCCTGCCCGCGCTGCCCACCGGCCGGGAGAGGGTGACGACCACCCGCAATCGCTTCGGCAAAGAGGAGGTGGTGGTCTTCGAGCGCACCGGGGAGATGATCCGCGTCCTGGACCAGGAGGCCCTGGAGAAGCGCCGGGAGCTGGAGAAGCAGAGCCCGCGCAAGGTCATCGTCCCCCTGGACCGCAACCCCTTCGTCCTGGCCACCGGGGCCAGCGAGACGGAGCTGCTGGGCGACGTGCGCCACGACCCCTACGGCGGGCATCCGCAGCTGGGCACGCAGCCCTTCGACCGCGTGATACCGGGCGCCATACACGAGGCGCACCAGGGCGTGCTGTTCATCGACGAGCTCTCGCACCTGGGCAATCTCCAGCGCTACATCCTCACGGCCATGCAGGAGCGCCGCTTCCCCATATCCGGCCGCAACCCCCAATCGTCGGGGGCGAGCGTGAAGGTGGAGAGCGTGCCCTGCGACTTCGTGTTCGTGGGCGCCTGCAACATCCAGGACCTGGAGCACATCCTGGCCCCGCTGCGCTCGCGCATCAACGGGAACGGGTACGAGGTGCTGGTGCGCACCACCATGGAGGACACGCCGGAGAACCGGGCCAAGCTGGCCCAGTTCGTGGCCCAGGAGATCTCCGTGGACGGTAAGATACCTCATGCCTCCGTCGCGGCCATCGAGGCCATCATCAAGGAGGCGGCGCGCAGAGGCAAGGACGTGGACAAGCACGCTCACTCCCTGACCCTGAGGCTGAGGGAGCTGGGAGGGCTGATACGCGCGGCGGGGGACATAGCCGTGCATGACGGCGCCCCCCTCATCGAGCCGGAGCACATCGAGCTGGCCATCAGGCGGAGCAAGACCGCCGAGGAGCAGATCAAGGACCGATACGGCTCTTACACCAAGGGCCTGGGGACGGACCTGAGCTCCTCGCAGAAGGAGAAGTCACCTACTATTTCTGGAACGAGCACTCCGGCGACGACCAGATGTTCCACTGAGCTCACATGTGCAGCTGCATGCGGTAAGCGTCCTCGCCGTTGGTGTAGTACCTCGGCACCCTCCCGCTTAGCTGGAACCCCATCTTCTCGTAGAACCTGATGGCCAGCACGTTGCTCACGCGCACCTCGAGGGTGATGGTCCTGAGGCCCTTTAGGGAGCACTGCCTCAGGAACTCGCGGTAGAGGACGGTGCCCACCCCGCGCCCGCGGAATCGTGCATCGACGGCCAGCATCAGGATGCGCGCGTCCGAGCGGGAGAGCATGATGCCGAAGATGAATCCCAGCACCTGCCCCTCGTCCTCCAGGACGATGAATCCTTCGGGCCAGTAGGAGTAGAGGTCGATGAACAGCGTGGGGTTGTAGTTCTCGCTAAGCGAGGTGCAGGCCAGCTCGTAGACCCTCGGTAGGTCCTGAGGCTGGAAGAGCCGGAGCTGCATCGCCTCGTCCAAAGGCCCTAGCGCTTCTTAACCCTTTTCCGGATGGCGAAGAGCAGGGCGCCACCGGCCAAGGTGGCGGCTGCAATCGGCGCCAGTTCCGGCCTTGACGCCGTCGATGGCACGACCAGGACCTCGATGACCGTGGAGCAGGAGTTGTTGAAATTGTCACGGGCCGTCAGCTCGATCAGATGCCTGCCGACGGGGAGCCTCACCGCCAGGAAGTCGCCCTCGCCCTCGATGCTCCCGTCGGGACCGACATCCCAGGTCACGCTGGCCACGCCACCCTCGTCCGTTATGTTGGCGACCAGCACCGCCCCCTCCCCCTCGATGAAGGTCCAGCTTCCTTGCACGGATATTAGCGGGGGGGACGAGTCATCGGTCCAATCCTCGAAGAAGCTACCGGCGAAGAAATCGGCGGCCTGCTCGGCGAGGACGATGATGGCGGCCTCGCGGTTCTCCATGAAGGCAGAGGGGACCCAATTGATGCTGGAGATGAGGACCGCGTCGTCCGCCACCATCCCCTTGTTGTGCAAGGCGGTGTAGCCGTGCTGCGCGCTCAGGAGCTTCGCCCGCAGGTCCAGCCCCTCCTCCTCGGCCAGGGCGTTCAGCCTCGCTGCCAGGGCCTGGTTCCCTCCTCCCCCTTGGTTGTTGTACCAGCTGGGATCGAGCAGGAGGCGCACGCTCACGCCCCTCCTGGCCGCGTCCACCGCCGCCTGGATCGGCCCCCTCCCGCCAGGCCATTCCACGGAGGCGTAGAAGAGCTCCATCAGTACCCTGTCCTGGGCGCCGTCCATCAGCTCGATGACCTCCGCCAGGCCATGGTCGGGGGACACGGCAGTGCGGATGGTCGCCCAGAGCCCCAGGACATCGCCGACCTGCACCAGCGGTCCCGGAGAGCCGAGGACGGCATCCGTCGGAAGCTGCCCTGCATCGAAGGCCTGGACATCGATCAGGTCGGCGCGGAAATCGAACTCGAAGAGCTCCATGAACGCCCTGGCCAGCTCCTTGGACTGTACGATCGCCCCCCATCCCCTGTTCCCGTCCAACGAGGTCGAGGCCCAATTCTCCGAGCCGAGAAGGACGCGGTGGGAATCGGAGACCAGGTACTTGCAGTGCAGGAAGTCATATCGCTTGAAGCCGTGCCAGGAGGAAATGGCCCGGACCTCGCAGCCGGCCCGCTGCAGCGCTTGAAGCAGGCCGGCCTCCGATTGCTGCATCCCTCCCACGGGCTGGCCCTCCACCAGGAGGCGGACCCTCACTCCCCTCTGCGCAGCCTCGGCCAGCCAGGATGCCACATCCCGGTCCGTTAGCTCGTAAACCGCGGCCTCCAGGCTGTGCTGCGCGAAGGCTATCTCCCTGATGATCCGCTCGCGCATCTGATCGGGGCAGAGGAAGGGCTCGACGACGGCCTCGGCCTCGATGCTGGCGAGCCCGGTGCGGCCCGGGGAAACCTCCCCCCAATCGGCTGAGGAGTCCGTGTCGGAGGAGGCCAGACGGCGCAGGGCCTTGCCCTCGGCGGGTGGCGCGCACCTCGCTCCGCTCCAGCCCTCGTCCGGATAGGCCGACTTCCCCCATGCTAGCACATCGATGTTGCGCCCGCAGGGATCGAGGAGGATGACCTCGTCCCCCTCATCGGCCAGGGCCAACCTCCCCTTCCTCTCGAGGTCCGAGGAGGGGTCGATGCTCTGCGCCTTGGGGCGCAGCGCCCGGGCGAAGGTGAGGTTGGAGCACACGAAGGCCTCCCCTCCCGGTTCCAGAGCCAGGTCGATATCGAAGGTCCACGTCCCCTCCCCGTCGGAGATGGCCCAGCCGCGAAGCTCGATGGCCTGGGCCCCCTGATTGGCGAAGATGACGTACTCGTAGGGGAAGCGGGGCATGACCTCCACGAGCAGGACATGATCCATGCCTGCAGCATCTTGCATGGCTAGTGACGAGGGCGCGCAGGGGATGATGGGAAGGAGAATGAGCATGAGAATGCCCCAGTGCGCCGCCCTCATCGCTCCGGGAGCAGGGCTGGAGCTGAAGAAGCATGCACTTACAGGTATCCTGCGCTCAGATCAGGCGGACCAGGTCCTCGAGCGCCTTCCTGGGCTCCTTGGCCTTCACCACGCCCGAGGCCAGCAGCACTCCCTTGGCACCAAGCTCCAAGGCTTGCCTCACGTCCTTCCCGGTCTTGACGCCCGCTCCGCACAGGACCGGTACGTTGGCATCGACCTTCCTCGCCGCGGCGACGGAATCGGACACCACCTCTGGCCTGGCGTCCGTGACGGAAACGTCCCCCCCGATGAGCTCCGGCGGCTCCACGGCCACCATGTCCGGCCTCAGCTCGGCCATGCGGCCAGTGGCCTCGGCGGTGTCGGCGCAGACGCAGGTGCGCAGCCCGATGCCCTTGCATAGGGCCACCACCTTGGCCAGCCCCTCGCTCGGCATCCTGTGCTCGGAATGGTTGACCAAGGTGCCCACCGCCCCCGAGGCCTTGACCATGTCCGGGGTTATCCAGCCCGTGGCCGAGCCGGGGGACCTAGGGTCGGCGTGCTGCGACATCACCGGGATGCGGACGGAGGAGGCGACCCGCGCCAGCTCCACCATCGGGGGGCAGGCCACGATGCTCACCCCCGAGCTTTCGGCCACATCCTGGCAGGCGAGGGCGATTTCCGATGCGGAGCGGCCCTCCACCTCCCGGTAGGCCTTGAAGTTGACGATTATCAGGGGGAAGCGCAGGTCAGCCAATGTCCTCCATCCTCTTCTTTAGCTTCTCCAGGACCGCAGGGCGGGTGGTGTACTCCATCTCCTCCGGCCCCAGGATGGCGGGCATGAAGGGGCCGTGGCGCCTCATGTAAACGGAGGCGCGCACCGCCTTGGCGCGGGCCTCGGCC
>JALOTM010000096.1 GCA_025457905.1 Methanomassiliicoccales archaeon | reverse complement strand
GTCCTTGTCAGGCGTCGATGTCGTGTCCCCGACCATCTCCGCTGGCGATCCCTCGACCTTCCGGCGGGTCCACCGACCACATCCTGAGATCGACTTCAAGGGCGTTGCCGGGGGGCTCCGCAGGCTGAGGGACGTGTATGATGGAGAGATCTGGCCTGAGGTCATGCTGGTGAAGGGCTACAACGATAGCGACGAGAGCCTGGAATCCATCGCCACGCTCCTTCTCGAGGTTCGCCCGGATAAGGTATTCGTGACCGTACCCACCCGGCCTCCCGCGCTCGAGGGCGTGGAGCCTGCGGAGCGGGAAGCGGTTGAAAGGGCGCTGGAAACGATCCAGGGCGCGGTGGACATGACCGGTCCGGAGGCCACCTCCTTCGCCTGCTCCTCGGAGGACCCCGTCCATCACCTCTTGTCGATCGCTCGGTTCCATCCCCTCAGGGAGGAGCAGGCCCTGCTCCTGCTTGGAGGGGGTGAGGGCGCGCGGGATAGGCTCATGAACCTGGTACAATCTGGCGAGCTGCGGGTTCTTGAGTACAGGGGCGCCCGCCATTATCTCCGAGGCCGATGATGCGACCGCCTCTTCTGCGGAAAACTTTTCCAGGCCTGAAATCATTCTCACCATCATGAAGGCCATGACCCCAAAGCAGAGGCTCGAGGCCGCGCTCGACCGGCAACCGGTGGACCACGTGCCTCTGTTCTACCAGCATCTGGGCGCCTCCAGCCATCTCCAGAAGTCGACTGGCATCTCTGTCAAGGAAGGCTTTGAGGACCCCGAGAAGTTCGCCAGGCTATCGATGGAGGCGCATAGGCTGTTCCGGTTCGACAACGTCATGGCGGGGTGGGGGGACATACTCATCGAATCCCAGGCGCATGGCACGAAATGGCGCTTCACCGATCCCCGTTTCTACCCGAGGGTGGAGTCGTACGTCCCCATGGATCAGGTGGGGGCCATCAGGCCAGTGGACCCCATGCAGGACCCGAACTGGTCGGTGATGCTACGCGGCGCCCGAATAATGATGGAGAGGATAGGGCATGAGGTGGCGGTGGTGGGATGCATCGACTCGCCCATGGTGATCTCCATGGAGACGATAGGCATGGAGAACCTCATGATGTCCACGTTCCAGAGTCCAGAGCTGGCCCATTATTTGTTACGCACCGTCACCGAGAGCTCGATCGCCTACATGGAGCACATCCACAAGCTGGGAATGGAGGAGGTCTTCATCGAGAACGGGAGCGCAGGGGGGGAGATGGTCTCGGTGGAGATGTACGAGATGTTCGACCGAAGGTACCTTGCCGAGCTGGTCCAATGGTGCTCCAAGCTGGGCCTGAGGACCATCGTTCATAACTGCGCCGCGCAGCCCCTTTACATGTCCGAAGCGGAGCTGCGGCCGACCGCCCTCCATGTCCATCTAGCCGCCGTGGAGGTCGGGGAGCTCTTCTCCAATCTCAAGGGCAAGACCTGCGTGATGGCTGGAATCGACCATGCCAACCTACTCTTCAAGAGGTCGCCGGAGGACGTCGAGGCGGAGGTGGAGAGGATAATCCGCGCATGGGGGGAGGGCGATGGACTGATCATGGCCCCTGGCTGCGAGATGCCGTACAAGACCCCCCTGGAGAACCTGCAGCGCCTGCGAGAGTCGACCATCCGGCACGGCCGTGGGTAGACGACCAGCGACCTCGGTAAAGGGCGCCTCTCAGGCATGCTGTCATTTCCAGAGTTGAAAAAGGAAAGGGAGCGTTTATATTCCCTGTAATAGGATGGATTCCTGGCATTAGGTGGCATGGTGTAGTATCGCATGATCTCGGTGCTATGTGTGGACGACGAGCCCGGCTTTCTGGAGCTCACGCGCGCCTTCCTGGAGCTGCAGGGGGACATCATCGTCTACGGGTCGCCCTCTGCATTGCAGGCCATCGACATGCTCAAGACGCACTCCTATGATGCCGTGGTCTCGGACTATCAGATGCCTGGTATGGATGGGCTGAAGTTCCTTGCCCACGTGCGCAACCGGCATGACGACCTTCCTTTCATCCTCTTCACCGGAAAAGGCCGGGAGGAGGTGGTCATACAGGCCTTGAACAGCGGCGCTGATTTCTATCTTCAGAAGGGGGGCGAGGCCAAATCGCAGTTCGCTGAGCTGGCGCACAAGGTCCGCCAGGCGGTGGAGCGCAAGAACAGGAACGACGCCCTAAGCCTCGCCGAGTTCTCGGTGGACAATGCTGCGGTCATAACCATATGGAGCGATGAGGAAGGTAGGATCCTCAAGGCCAACAAGGCCGCCGCTCAGTTGCTCGGGTTCACTCAGAAGGAGCTCCATGGCATGCGCCTCGGGGACCTCGACCAGGGCTTGGCCGAAACCATCGGCGGCCGACAGGTGCAGATGGAGAGCGGCCGACAGGTGCGACGCAAATCCAACATGCGCAGGAAGGACGGCACACTGCTTCCAGTGGACATCACTGACAACTACTTCATCATGGGCGGGAGGAAGTACGGCCTCTCCTTTGGGTTGGACGTGAGCGAGAGCCAAAAGGCGGAGTCTGCGCTGCGCCACAGCGAGGAACGGTTCCAGGCGTTGGTGGAAAATGCCAACAGCATCATCATAAAGGCCGACCTGGACGGGAGGATCACCTACGCCAATAACTATGCCCTGAGCTTCTTCGGTTACTCGGCTGAGGAGCTCCTCGGGAGGAAGGCCGATGAGACCATATCGCCTAGGCGAGATGGAAAGGAGGGGGGGCTCGACGTTCTCCTGCCCCGGGCCCTCAGCGACGTTGACAGATACCGGATCTTTGAGAATGAGAACGTCCGCAAGGACGGGTCCCGGGCCTGGGTCTCCTGGACCAACACCGCGGTCAGGGACGAGAACGGTGTGTGCCTCGAGCTTCTGTCCATAGGCAACGACATCACTCCGCTCAAGGAGGCGGAGCTGAAGCTCAGGGCCAGCCAGGGAAGGCTCATGGAGGCACAGAGGCTAGGCCGCCTGGGGGACCTCTATTATGAGATCTCGCCGAAGGGCGACGTGCAGGAGGTCATCTGGTCCGAGGAGGCCTATAGGATCATGGGCTTCGAGAAGGGACAGAAGCTGCCGTCGATGGAGGAGATCGAGCATTATGTGCATCCCTCCGATCGGGAGAGGTGGCGCGCATCGCTCGCATCGGTGACTCAGAACGGGGGGAGCGTGGAGTTCGAGCACCGCGTGGTCCTGAAGAGCGGCGAGGTCCGCCATGTCCAGGTCATCTTCAAGACCGTGATGCATGACGACGGGGGTCGGCGTTACATCGGCGTGGTCAGGGACCTTTCGGAGGTCCGGCGTGCGGAGGAGGCCTTGCGCGAAAGCGAGCGGAGGTACAGGACCATAGCCGATCTTATCCCTGATTTCATGTACGTGGTCGATGCCCAGGGGGTGGTCCGATACGTCAACCATGGCATCGTCAAGCAATCGGGACGCGCCCCGGAAGAGCTGCTGGGCAAGCACATTGAAGCGCTGTTCGCGCCTAACATGGCGGCCAGGCAAAGGGAGGACCTCTCCAGGGTCATCGAGAGCAAGGAGCCGCTCCGGCTTGAGATCCGAGAAGACGACGAGGGACGCTCCCGCTGGCTGGACGTCGCCCTGGTTCCCGTTCTGGCCCCTGACGGTGGTGTCGCCGAGGTGATCGGCACATCCCGGGACATAACCAAGATAAAGCGCGCCGAGGAGGAGCTATGGGAGGTGGCCTCCTCTTACCGCAACCTTACCGAGAACATCACCGGTCTGGTGTATCGCGTGCATCTGCGGGAAAACGAACGCCTTCAGATGTTCAACGATATGCTCCTGCCTCTGACTGGCTACAAGCCCGAGGAGATCTCCTCTGACTATTACAGCTACGCGAAGGGCCTGATCGACCCCGAGGATTCCAGATGGGTCCTGGCTTCTGTGAGGGAGGCGGTGGAGTTCGACCGTCCCTTCGACATTGAATACCGGCTCCGGTGCAAGGACGGGAAGGTCATCCATGTCCGTGACCGGGGAAAGCCCATACGCGGGGCCGATGGCACCCCGTTGTACATCGACGGGGTGATGTTCGATGACAGCGAGCGCAAACGCTCCGAGGTGGCCGTCAGGGACAAGGAGCGCAAGTTCCGCGAGCTGGCCGATATGCTGCCCGCCTTCGTGTTCGAGACGGACGAGGAGGGAGGGCTGACCTTCGTGAACGAGACGGCCCGTGCCATGGTGGGCGTGGGCCGGGAGGAATTATCGGGCCACAAGGTCCGCCTCTTCGAGTTCCTCGACCCAGAGGACCATGAGCGGGCCATGAATAGGTTCTCCGCGCTGCGCGATGGTGAGACATGCATGGGGGAGGCCTTCGAAATCGTGCGCCGGGACGGCTCCAGGTTCCAGGCGACCATGCATTGCGTCCCCATCATCATGGACGGCTCCCTGAAGGGGATGCGCGGGCTCTTCGTGGACATCTCTGCACTGCGGGAGTCGGAGCGGATCCAGGAGGCCGTGCACAGCATCTCACAGGCAGCCTTGATCGAGGAGAACCTGGATGACCTGTACAAGAGCATACACGCCACCCTGAGAGGCCTGATGCCCTTGGACAACTTCTATATCGCCATCTACGACGAGGAGAGGGACGAGATCTCCTTCCCCTACTTCGTCGACCAGAAGGACCCCCGGCCCTCCACCAGGCGCAAGGGGAAGGGTATGTCCGAGTACCTGTTGCGCACGGGCCAGCCCATCCTTACCACCATGGACGGCATCAGGCATCTCCAGGAGAGCGGCGAGATTGAGCTCATAGGCACGCCGCCGATGGACTTCATGGCCGCGCCGCTCGTAGTCGAGGGGAAGACCATAGGGCTGATGGTGGCCCAGAACTACGACCCCCGGTCGAGGTTCTCGCCGAAGCACCTCGAGATGATGAAGTTCGTCTCGCACCAGGTGGCCATGGCCATCAAGAGCAAGCGCCAGCAGGTCGAGCTCAGCCGCTACACGACCCTGCTCCAGTCCACCTTCGAGAGCACGGATGACGGCATCCTCATAGTGGACGCATACGGAAGGGTGCTTGCGGCGAACGACCGCTTCACCAAGATGTGGTGCATACCTGAGTCCATCGCCAAGAG
>JALOTM010000095.1 GCA_025457905.1 Methanomassiliicoccales archaeon | reverse complement strand
GGCAGGGGCTTCGCGGTCGTGGCCGAGGAGGTCAAGAACCTGGCCGAGGACTCGCGCGAGGCCGCCGAGCGCATCTCCAAGATGATCAAGGAGGTGCAGGGTGACACCGCCAAGGCGGTGGAGAGCATGCAGCGCGGCACCAAGGAGACGGCGGAGGGCATTGACATCGCCGACCGCACCGGGCACGCCTTCCAGGAGATCGAGGGCCTGGCCACCACCGTGGATATGTCCCTGGACAAGCTCGGTCCGCTTATCGACCAGCAGAAAGACCAGATGCTCAGGTCCGCCAAGGCCGTGGACGGCATAGCCTCCATAGCCGAGGAGACCGCGCCTCCATAGCCGAGGAGACCGCCTCCGCCTCGGAGGAGAGCGCCTCCTCGACGGAGGAGCTCACCGCCAGCATGGAGGACATGACCGCCAGGGCGCAGGCCCTGTCGGAGATGGCCGTGGCGCTGCAACGGACGGCCGCACAGTTCAGGATCGATGATGCGCCGGAGGTTCCGGCGCTGGAGAACCGTCAAAGGGCCGCCCGGCCGGCGGAGGCCAAGAAGGCCTCGGCTAGCAAGGGCGAGGTTCGGATGCCCAGCAAGGTCAAGGAAGCCTTGTCCAAGCGCGGCATCGAGGCCTGAGGAGGAAGGAGAATGCGCAGACGAAGGGAAAAGATGGAGCTGACCGGGGACGAGGAGCAGATCGTCTCCTTCCGCCTCGGCAAGGAGACCTTCGCGGTGAAGGTAGCCCAGGTACGCGAGATTGGCAAGGTGCAGGACATCACCCACATACCGAAGATGCCGGATTATGTGGAGGGAGTGATGAACCTTAGAGGCCAGATCACCACGGTGATAGACCTGAAGAAGCGCTTCGGCATCGTGTCCGAGGCGGGCGCGGAGCGCACCGCTCAGTCCCGGATCATAGTCGCCGAGATCGGCGATCATCAGCTGGGCATCATCGTGGACTCGGTGGAGGACGTCATGCGGGTCCCCCGCAACTCCATCTCACCGGTGCCCAAGACGCTGTCCACGGGCGTGCAGTCCTCGTTCCTACAGGGCATCTGCAAGCTGCAGAACAAGCTCATCATGCTGCTGGACCTGGGGAAGATGATCAGCGACGAGGGCGAGATGAACATGGTGATGAACGCATCGAAGACTGAGAGAGCGGAGGCATAGGAAATGAGCGAAGCGAAGAAGGTCCTGATCGTGGACGACTCGGTCGTCATGCGGTCGATGATCAGGGACATCCTGTCCAAGAACGGCTTTGACGTCATAGGCCAGGCCAAGAACGGGGCCGAGGCCTTCGAGCTGTACACGAGGCTGCACCCCGACCTGGTGACCATGGACGTCATCATGCCGGGAGAGACGGGCATCGACGTGGTCAAGAGGATCATGACGGTGGACCCCAACGCCAAGGTGCTCATGGTCTCGGGCCTGAACCAGAAGAACCTGGTCATGCAGGCCATGGAGAACGGGGCCCGGGAGTTCGTGGTCAAGCCCTTCGAGCACAAGGACCTGGTGGAAGCTGCCAGCAAGGCCTGCGCGTGAGGAAGGAGCGTATACTGCAGATGCCCGGACCGGTGCGCGTGCTCGTGGTGGACGACTCAGCGGTGATGCGCAAGATCATCACCGAGATGCTGGAGAGGGACCCCTCCGTCAAGGTGGTGGGCGCCGCCAGGAACGGCCAGGAGGCCGTCCATCTGGTCAAGGAGCTCAAGCCCGACGTCGTCACCTTGGACATCGAGATGCCGGTGATGGACGGTCTGACCGCGCTGCAGCACATCATGAACGAGAGCCCGGTCCCGGTGGTCATGCTGTCCGCGGTGGGCAAGCGCCAGAGCGAGCTGACCCTCAAGTCCCTGGAAAGGGGCGCAGTGGACTTCATACCCAAGACCGGCGCCTCCCTCTCCTTGGACCTGGAGATGGAGCGGGACCTGATAGTGCAGAAGGTGAAGGCGGCATCCCAGGCGGACATCAAGCCGCTCCCGATTTCCACGGAGAGGCCCATCGTCTCCTCCGAGGTCAGGTCGACCTGCGGCGACTGGGTGGTCATGATAGGAGCGTCCACGGGAGGCCCCAAGGCCCTCCCCGAGGTGCTCTCCCGGTTGCCCAGCGACCTGCCCGCGGGAGTGCTGATTGTGCAGCACATGCCGGAGGGCTTCACGCGCTCCTTCGCGGAGCGTCTCAACTGGGTCTCGGCCATCGAGGTGCGAGAGGCGGAGGAGGGCGACCCCGTGGAGATGGGGGTGGCCCTGCTCGCCCCAGGCAACAGGCACATGGTGCTGAGGGACGGCAGGATACATCTCAACGACGACCCCAAGGTGCACTACGTGCGCCCCGCCGTGGACCCCATGATGAGGACCGTGGCGCCGGCCTACGGGCCGCGATGCGTGGGGGTCATACTCACAGGCATGGGCTTCGATGGGGTCGAGGGCATGCGGGAGGTCAAGCGCCAGGGCGGCAAGACCATCGTCCAGGACGAGAGGTCCTGCGTGGTCTACGGCATGCCCAAGGCCATTGTGGACGCCGGGGCCGCTGACAAGGTGGCCCCCGTGGACCAGATCGCCAGGCACATCGTCATGGCCATGGCGGACGTAGGTGTGTGATCAGATGGACAAATCGCAGTACATGGATGCTTTCATCGAGGAGGCCAGGGACAACCTCCAGACGGTGAACACCACCCTGCTTCAGCTAGAGGAGCAGGGCTATTCCGCGGACGCCATGAAGGAGGCCTACCGCATCGTGCATACCATCAAGGGCACGGCGGCGGTCATGGGCATCGAGCCCATCTCAGAGCTGAGCCATGTCATGGAGGACCTGTTCGACGTCCTCAAGGGCCGGGCCCAGGCCCCGACCAAGGAGCAGATGGCCTTGCTCTTCGCCGGCCTGGACACCGTAGAGCGCATATTGGACGAGCTCGGCGCCAGCGGGAGCACCACCATCAGCTCCAAGGAGATCAAGGAGAAGATCAAGGCCATGCTGGAGGAGGCCAAGACCGACAGGGTTTCGGCCGACCGGTCGCCGAGGGCGGTGGCGGAGGCGCGCTTCGCCATCAGCGGGGACCAGCGCAACCAGCTCCTGGATGCCATCAAGGAGGGCAAGCGGCTGGTGAAGCTGACCGCCTGCTACTCCCTGGACTGCAAGCTCAAGGAGGGCCGCGCTTTCCAGCTGGTGCGCAACCTCTCCAAGATGGGAGTGGTCATATCGTCCCTGCCGGCCATAAACGAGGTCAAGGACGAGGACGGCGAGATCTCCATACTCCTGGCCACCCAGCAGGACGATGAGGACCTCCTTCATGTGGCCAAGAACGTGACCAGCATCGCCGAGGCCAGGATCGGCGAGTACGACCTCCCGGTGGAGAAGGGGGCCGAGGAGCGCAAGGCGCCGGGAACGGAGGCCAAGGGCGAGCCGCACGGGGCCGCCACCTCCATACGCGTCAAGGCCAAGCTCCTGGACCAGCTGCTGGACCTGGTGGGCGAGATAATGATCAACAACATCCGCATCAACCAGATAGCCAGCAACCTCAAGAACCGGGAGCTGAAGCAGACGCTGCAGTCCAACGCCCGCCTCATGACCGACCTGCAGGACATAGTCCTGCAGACGCGCATGGTGCCCGTGGACTTCATCTTCAAGAGGTTCCCGCGCATGGTGCGGGACATGGCCGTGGAGTCCGGCAAGAACATAGACTTCGTGATGAGAGGCAACGACATCGAGATCGACAGGTCCCTGCTCGAGGAGATCGGGGACGCGCTGGTGCACCTGCTGCGCAACGGCGTCGACCATGGCCTGGAGTCCAAGGAGCAAAGGGCCGCGGCGGGCAAGAGCCCGACCGGGTCGCTGCTGCTGAGCGCCTTCCAGGAGCAGGGGAACGTGGTCATAACCGTGGAGGACGATGGGCGAGGGATCGATCCCGCCAAGGTCGCCCGCAAGGCCGTGGAGAAGGGCATCATCACCCAGGAGGAGGCGGACCGCATGGACGACCGCGCCAAGGTAAACCTGGTCTTCCTTCCTGGCTTCTCCACCGCGGAGAAGGTCACTGACATATCCGGACGGGGAGTGGGCATGGACGTGGTCAAGACCAAGATCCAGGGGCTCGGCGGCTTCGTCAAGATCGACACGGTGGCGGGCAAGGGGACCAAGTTCACCCTCAAGCTCCCGCCCAGCATGAGCATCATCAGGGCCATGCTCATTGAGGTGAACCGGGAGAAGTACGCCATCCCTCTCGAGAACGTGCGGGAGACGGTGCGCGTGGACATGACCAAGGTCCACGAGCTAGCCTCCAAGGGCATGTTCCGGCTCCGGGACGAGGTGCTGCCTGTGCTCAACGTGCATTCCGAGTTCGGAGGGCTGGCCGCCGAACAAGGGGAAGATGTGCCAGCGATAATAGTGGAAAAGAACGACAACCGGGCCTGCCTGCTCGTATCCAGGCTGATCGGCCAGCAGGAGATAGTGGTGAAGAACGTGGGTAAGGACCTGCGCTCCACCGGCTACTTCTCGGGCGCGACCATACTGGGCGACGGAAAGGTGGCCATGATACTGGACGTGGGGGCATTCGTATGAGCGGAGAGACCTACACCGCCGACATAGATGAACTGCAAGTGGACGCGCTGAAGGAATTGGGCAACGTGGGCGCCTCGTGGGCCTCCACCGCCCTGTCCAAGTTCGCGCAGAAGGACATGCTGATCGACGTGACCCAGTGCCATACCGCACCGCTCGGCAAGATGCCCCGCTGGTTCGAGAGGCCAGGGGAGACGGTGGCCATCATCACCATAGACATCAACGGCGCCGACAAGGACCATATTCTGATGCTCTTCCCCAAGAACATAACCACCTGGCTCTCGGACCTGCTCTTCGGGAGGGCACACGATCCGGCCCGTGGCATCGTGGACGACGACCGGGACGCGCTGGTGGAGATGGGCGACATGTGCATCAGGGAGTACCTCAACCCCATATCGCGCTTCCTCGGAACGGACATGATGCCCACACCGCCCACCGTCCAGGTGGATCTGGTGGGGCAGGACCAGAGCTTCCCGGACTGGGTGCTGAAGACGCACGTGGACCACAACGTCTGGATCGAGACCAACTTCGTAGACCCGACCAAGGCCTTCCAGGGCACCATCATCTTCATGCCCGAGAAGGACACCCAGGAACTGACCTTCAAGAAGTTCGGCGTGGACACGGAGACGCAGATGGCCATGTTCGCCAAGTTCGGGGTGAGCGGGGCCTGCTGAGGTGATGAGATGACCGTGTCCGAGGAGACCCAGGAGTGCCAGCCGGCCGAGATAGACGCCATGCAGGTGGACGCATTGCGGGAGATAGGCAACATCGGGGCAGCCCATGCCTCCACCGCCCTGACCAACCTAGTGAGGAAGGAGATCATGGTGGACGTCCCTGAATGCTTCATCTGCAAGGCAGAGCAGATACCGGCCGCCTTCGGCAACCAGGAGGAGATCGTTGTGGCCTGCTTCCTCGACGCCATGGCGGCGGAGAAGGGGGCCATCCTGCTGGTCCTGCCCTTGGACATGGCCAAGTCCCTATCGGACGTGCTGCTAGGCAGGGACCCCGACCCCCTCAGGCAGATCGACGAGGACGACAAGGCTGCCGTAGCCGAGATCGGTAACATCTGCGCCTCGGCCTACCTGAGCGCCATATCCCA
>JALOTM010000094.1 GCA_025457905.1 Methanomassiliicoccales archaeon | reverse complement strand
AGGCAGGACAGCTCCGGGCCGGGGAAGCGGGAGAGGCTGGCCAGGCCCTCCTCGCCCAGCACCTGGGCGAGCGCGAGCATGGCCCCGGTGCGCCCCTTGCCCTCGATGCACAGCGCCAGCACGCTGAACACCGTGGCCGAGGTCCCCACCGAGGCCAGCATGAGCAGGTAGTCCTTGGCGCCCTGCTCCCGGTCCCTCGGCTCCGGGGACAGGAGCGCGCCCATGGTGGCACCGATGGTGGAGGTGATCCCCGGCAGCCAGCCGGCCAGGAAGCCGGCCAGGGCCCCGCGGGCCGCCGGGCCGATGCCGACGGGCGCGGGCGAGGCGGGGTCCTGGGCGGGCACGGGGCCGGACGCGAGGGCGCCCAGCAGGGCGGGGAGGGCGAAGAGCCCGGTGAGCAGGGGGAAGAGCAGGCTCTGGCCCAGGCCGTTGAAGATGTCCGCTAAAGGAGGGCGGGCGTTCATGACCACCAGGCCCAGCGTCCCGGAGAGCAGCAGGAGGCAGAGGGCGCAGAGCCTGCCGCGGGCCAGGTCCCTCTCGATGGCCCAGGCCCCCTCCAGGAGCAGATGGCCGGAGGGAAGGGGGCGGGGGTGCCTCACCGCGAAGGGGCCGTGGGGGGTGAGGAGGATGGAGCGCCGCAGCCCCCGGCGCCCGGCCCTGCCGGTGAGGCTCCCGGGGGCCCCCTGTACCGGCACGGGGTAGCGCACATCGACCAGAGCGGCCAGGTGGACGCCTCCTGGCCTCACTACCAGGACGGCGCGGGTCTCCCTCCCCCCGCCCTCGCTCAGGACCAGGACGGCCACTGCCCCGAGAAGGACGAAGGGCAGGGCCGCCGAGAGGAGATCGGCGGTGGGGAGGGAGGGGCGCATGAGCAGCTGCAGCGGGATGACCGCGAGCAAGGCCAGGAGCGCGCCGAGGAGGCTGCCCAGGGCGGAGCAGCGGACGGCGTCCAGCCCCTTGCCCTGGAGGAGTAGGCGGTGCGCGGGCAGCATGCTGTGCGAGGTGTCCCCGTCCGGCAGGCCCAGGAAGGCCGAGGGGAGGAAGTCCACGAAGGAGCCGGCGGTGGCCGCGGCCACCAGGATCACGGCGAACAGGATGGGGGCGGGGAGCGATGCGCTCAGGACCTCCCCCATCCAGGAGAGCGCCTGGCTGACGGCGGGATAGAGGGAGAGCAGCACTAGGGAGAGGGTGTTGATGTGCATCCCTGGCACCAGGGCCGCGGCCGACCCCAGCAATGCTCCCAATAGGGCGATGAGCGCCGCTGTCAGAAATGCCTCTAGGTCCACAGGGACGCTTCGTCCCTGGACTCGGTTAAGGGAATGGCCTACGGTTAGGCTTCCGGCCAAGCTTATTAGAGCCTTCGGCCTTCACGGTCTGATGGATTGGGTCATTGAGGCCGAGGCCCTCACCAAGAAGTTCGAGGACCTGGTGGCGGTGGACGGCATCAGCTTCCGCATCGCCCAGGGGGAGTGCTTCGGCTTCCTCGGCCCGAACGGGGCGGGCAAGACCACCGCCATCCGCATGATCCAATGCGTCTCCCCGGTGACCTCGGGAAAGCTGACGGTCCTGGGGATGGACGTGGGCGGCCGGCAGAGGGAGATCAAGGCGCTGCTGGGCGTCTGCCCGCAGGAGGACAACCTGGACCCGGACTTCACCGCCTGGAAGAACCTCCTGGTGTACGCGCGCTACTTCGGCATCAGGAGGGAGGAGGCGGAGAAGCGGGCCAAGGACCTGCTGGAGTTCATGCAGCTCACGGAGAAGAAGGACGTGGAGATCCCCAAGCTCTCCGGGGGCATGAAGAGGCGCCTGGTGATCGCCCGCGCCCTCATGAACGACCCCAAGCTCCTCATCCTGGACGAGCCGACCACCGGCCTGGACCCCCAGGCCAGGCATCTGATCTGGGACAAGGTGCGCGAGCTTAGGAAGAGGGGCGTCACCGTGCTCATCACCACCCACTACATGGACGAGGCGCAGCAGCTGTGCGAACGCCTGGTCATCATGGAGAAGGGCAGGATACTGGTGGAGGGCGTTCCCGCGGACCTCATCTCCAGGAGCGTGGGCTCGGGCGTGGTGGAGGTGCTCAGCCCCACCGATGGCATGGACGCGTGGCTGCGCAAGGGCGAGTGGATCTACGAGAAGGCCGGGGACCGCGCCTACCTGTACACAGACGACAACCGGTCACTGCGCGAGCGCATCCTGCGCGAGTTCCCCGCGGCCAACGTGATCATCCGCGACGCCACCTTGGAGGACGTCTTCCTCAAGCTCACTGGCAGGGGGCTGAGGGATTGAGCGTGCTCTCCAACATAAGCCGTCGCTCCTGGGCGGTGTGGCAGCGGAACAAGGACGTGTTCTTCTTCACCTGGAAGACCAACTTCCTGCCGCCCTTCCTGGAGCCGATACTCTACCTGCTGGCCATGGGCTTTGGCTTCGGCATGCTCATCCAGGAGCTTCCTCCCCCCTGGGACCAGTACACCTACGCCGAGTTCCTGGGACCGGGGCTGATAGCCATCTCCGCCATGTACGGGGCGTTCTTCGAGTGCACCTACGGGTCGTTCGTGCGCATGCATTACCAGAAGACCTTCGACGCCATCGTGGCCACGCCTCTGACCATAGAGGACGTCATCGCCGGCGAGATCCTCTGGGGCGCGACCAAGAGCTTCATCAACGCCAGCATCGTGGCCCTGGTGGTGGCGGCCTTCGGGCTGCTGTCCTTCCCCAGCTTCCTGCTGGTCATACCCATCACCTTCCTGGCCGGGCTGGCCTTCGGGGCCCTGGCCATGATCTTCACGGCCCTGGTCCCCAACATCGACTCCTTCAACTACCCCTTCTTCCTGCTCATCACGCCCATGTTCCTCTTCAGCGGCACCTTCTTCCCTCTGGAGATTCTGCCAGAGGGAGTGCAGGCCGTCGCCCTGGCCCTGCCGCTCACCCACACCACCATAGTCATGAGGGACTTCGGCCTGGGCCTCTTCGGATGGATGGACCTGCTCAGCCTGCTGTACCTGACGGTGCTGACGCTGGTCGCCTTCTACGCTGCGGTTTGGATGATGCGCCGCCGCCTGGTCAGCTGAGCACCACCAGGCGGCCGTCGCGGACCTCCACCTTGACCAGGGTCTTGATGCGCACGCCCAGGTCCCTCTCCAGCTGGGGCCTGTGGTCGCCCTTCTCCACGGCCACGATGACGTCCACCAGCTCGGCCCCCAGGCCCTTCAGCGCCAGGATTATGGAGCGCAGCGTGCCCCCGGTGCTGAGCACGTCGTCCACCAGCACCACCCTGTCCCCCTGGCACACGTCGTTGATGTACATCTCCCCCTTGGAGTAGCCGGTGACCTGGCTCAGGGACACCTCCCCCGGCAGGCCGTAGCGGCGCTTGCGCACCACGCTGTAGGGGATGCCCAGCTCCAGCGACAGCGGCACAGCGATTGGGAGGCCCATGGCCTCCGGGGCCAGGATCAGGTCGCAGTGGAAGTCGCCGACCTCCTTGAAGCCGTCCAGGACCTCGGCCAGCACCCTGGGGTCCATGCGCGGCACGCCGTCGGTGATGGGATGGACGAAGTAGTCGTAGTCGCCCTTCCTGATGATGGGAGAGGACTCCAGGCTGCGCTTGAAGAGGTCGAGCACGCCCCGGTGTTCGGATTGCTCCCTAATAAAAGTTGCCGAGGCCTACTTGGTAAGGACCCAGGTCCGCCCCGCGCGCGTCACCTTGCCCTGCGCCTCCAGGTCCTTGAGGGTCCCCCTCACCAGGTCCTCGCCGACCTCGATCTGGAACTTCTCCCGGAAGCGGGAGCGGATCTCGTCCTCCGTGCGGCCCGTCGAAAGCGTCTTGGGCAGGAGGGTGCGCAGGTCCTCGTGCAGGTTCCAGGGGAATATGAACCAGGTCCAATCCTTCTCCTCCACCCTCACGGAATAGTAGTCCGGCTCGACCTTGGAATGGGTGATGTGCAACAGGCAGGCGGAGCGGATCTCCTTGGGGGACATGTCCCGCACGTGCGCCATGGCCAGCTTCAGGCTCTCCCCGGTGTCCGTGATGTCGTCCACGATCAGCACGTCCTCCCCCTCGATCTTGGCGTTCAGCTCCTGGGTCAGCAGGGCCTTGCCGTTCTGGTTGGCGGTCACGCCCCAGTGCTCGGTCTTGACCGCGTAGAGCTTCTTGACCAGCAGATGGTCGCAGAGCAGCCGCGCCGGCACCCATCCCCCTCGGGTAAGGCCGATGATGACCGTCGGCTTGCAGCGGCAGTCCTGGATCTGGCGTGCGACGTCCAGGGTCCAGCGGGATATCTCGTCCCAGGTGACGATCTTGCAGCGGAAGCTCTCCTCCTTGACCATGCGAAGACCTCGATGGGGGCAGGGAGCGGGATTCCGTCGCAAAAGGCTTTCGTTCCCGTTCCCGGCCGGCGAAGCGAGGAGGGCTAGCTGTGTACCTCAGGAGGGGTCATCACCGCCCTCCGGAACTCCGGGTCCTGGAAGGAGAGCGTCATGAAAGGGGAGGGCAAAGGGCATCCCATGGAGGCGACGAAGGAGCGCAGCGCCTCGTCCTGGGCGGCCACCTCGGAGCAGGGGAGGTCGCTCATGAGCCCCGCTATGGGCAGGCACAGGCGCCGCTCCTCCCTGCCGTCCCAGGCATAGAGCCCCCCGCCCATGTCCACCACGGCGTTGAGGGCCTTGGCCAGGGAGGCGCGGTCCACCCCGACCCCGATGATGTTGTGGGTGTCGTGCGCCACCGAGGAGGCGATGGCTCCGCGCTTCAGCCCGAAGCCGGTGATGAGGCCCAGCGATGGGTGGCGGAGGCCGCGTCGGTCCAGGACGACCAGGGGCAGCAAGTCCCGCTCCAGGTCGGCCACCACCGCCCCCCCGGAGGCGGGCAGGGTCATGCGCCTCCAGCCTCCCAGGATGTGGCCGGCGAGCGCCTCCTGGACGACGAGCTCGCGCTTGTCGCCGACGCTCCCGATCCTCAGCTGGTCCTCGGTGACCCTGAGGGCAGCGATGGCGCTGGGGGCCCGCCCGGGCCGGGCGATCGCTGACGCCGAGCCGTTTCTCGCAACCAGCCTCCCTGCGACCCAGGTCTCCAGGGGCTCGAACCGTCGGAGGTCGCGGACCACGGTGACGTCCGCCAGGCCTCCCTCCACCAGCTCACCCAAGGGCAGATGATAGTGCTCCGCGGGGGCCAGGGTCACGGCGCGCACCGCCCTGACCGGGTCCATGCCCTCCTCCACCGCCCGGCGCAGCAGGCGGTCCACGTGGCCCTTGGCGAGGTCGGCCGCGTCCAGGTCGTCGGAGACCAGCATGCAGTCGTGCTCACGGGCGAAGGGCATCAGGGCCT
>JALOTM010000093.1 GCA_025457905.1 Methanomassiliicoccales archaeon | reverse complement strand
CCCTGCTCTCGATCATCATCCCTACCCTGAACGAGGGCCACGCCCTCCCCGCCTGCCTGGGCTCGATCGGGGCCCAGACCTTCAAGGACCACGAGACCATCGTCATCGATTCCGGGTCGAGCGACGGGACCAGAGAGGCCGCCCTCGGCGCTGGCGCGAAGATGCTGGATTACCCTGGGAGGCCCCTTGGGGCGCGGCATCAGGGCCTACTCGCCAGCCAAGGCGCCCTCATCCTCCTCCTGGACGCGGACCAGGTCCTCTACCCGGACTCCCTGGAGAGGGCCGTGGCCGCCATGGAGGGGGCGGACATGCTGGTCCTGGAGGAGTCCTCGTACCAGCCCCAGGGCTTCCTCCAGAGGTCCATATCCAGGCAGAAGGCCGCTCTGCAGTGCAGGAAGGAGGGGATCCCGCCGCACTGCTACCCCCGCCTCTACAGGCGCCACGTCCTCGAGTCGGCCTTCGCCAAGCTGCCGCTGGAGACGCTAGGGGAGGTGTTCGCCTACGACGATCGCATCCTCTACGCCAAGGCCTCGGAGGTGAGCGCCAAGGTCTCCTTCCTCCCGAAGGGCGTGATGCACATCGAGGAGCGGAGCTGGAGGAGCATGATGCGCCACGCCTACCGACAAGGGAGGAGCTCCAGCAGCGTCGCCTCGCTCGGCCTGGGGGAGGAGGCCATCGCCCCCGAGTCCTCGTTCGCGCTATTGAGGAGGGCGGCCGCCAACGGATACCTTACCTATTCGGTCCTCAAGGAGGTCTCCTTCCGTCTCGGAAGGCGGCTAGGCTGAGCCGTCCCGGGCGAGGATCCAGGCATATAGGTCGAGGTAGCGCCTGGCCACCTCTGGCCAGTAGGAGATCTTGGCGCTGAACGGCCCCACCTTGATGCGGCCCCCTTGCTCCAGCACGCCGGCGATGACCCGCGCCACCTCCTTGGCGTCCGAGGGGTCGCGCACTCCGAAGCATCCTGGCTCCGAGGTGAACTCCGTCAGGGCGGCCGATTCCGCCACCACGCACGGCAGCCCGCAGGCCAGGGCCTCCGCGACCACTAGCCCGTAGGCCTCTGCGGAGGAGAGCAGGACCAGGCAGGAGGCGGAGGCGTACTCCTCGGTCAGGGCGGCATCCTCCAGCTCCTTCAGGAACTGCACCGAGCCCAGCAGCCCCATCGAGCCCGCCAGGGAGCGCAGCCTCTGCTCGTCCGGCCCTGTGCCCACCACCCTCAGCCTCACCTCGCGTCCCTGATGGCGGAGCTCCGCCATCCCCGCCAGGATGTGGTCCAGGCCCTTGTAGCGCATTAGCCGCCCCACGTAGAGGAGCGTATCCTTCTCCCTCGGTACCTCGGGCGTATCGCGCCTTGTTATGCCAGGTGAGATCACCACGCTCTTCCCTTGCAGCCCAGGGAAGTCCCGCAGCAGGAGGGACCTCTCGAACCCCGAGGCGCAGGTGATCGCGCTGGCCTTCCTGAGGGCGACGGCCCCGATCCTCCTGTAGGCCTTGAAGAGCATGTCTCGGAGGGCCGTGTGCCCCTTGCCGTGGTAATGGGGGCTGAACACATAGGGCATGGACCGCAGGACGCACATGAGGGAGCTCTGGAAGGAGAGGAGGATGTGGAAGTTGTGCACGTGCACGACGTCGAAGTTGGCAGGGGCCAGCTCCCTGCGCATGTACCCGAGCGCTGCCCGGTTGAAACCTCCGAGCAGCAGGCGGTCCACGGGGAGGCGCAGCACCCTGACCCCCTCGGTCCTCTCATCCTCCCGGGCCCCCCTGGTCATCACCAGGGCGGTCACCTCGTGCCCCTGCCTCACGTATTCCTGGCAGAGCTCCTTGACGGTCACCTCCACCCCGCCTATCACCGGCGGATAGAACTTCGAGACCACCATGATCCTCAAGCTCTCACGTCCTTGGCCCCTACTGGCGATGGCGTGGAGACAGCCGCGCGACCCTCCGCTCGGACCGGCCGCAAAGCCCTCCTTACCGATCGGACGGTTCGCTCCAGCATCCGCTCTGGATTCAACGGTGGCTTATTTCAAGCTTATCAAGAGGTAAATAAGGAAAGAGAGAAGGGGGGAGGGGCGCGGAATAAGGGGGTTGCGCCTTGAGTCGGGGACCGGCCCCTCAGCCCCGCCTTCTCGTCAGAACGATCGCGGCCACGACCACCAGGGCCGCCGCTCCAGCCATGGCCAGGAGGCCGCCGGTAGTGAACAGGGCGTCCAACGGGCCGACGCTGGTGAGCGTTACCTCGTGGGTGGAGAAGCTCGGGACGTAGAGGAGGACCTGTTGGGTGCCCTCCGAGGAAACGATGCAGCATGCTGCATCCGAAGAGCCCGAGCCCTCGGCGTAGAGCACCTCCAGCGGGTTGGAGGTCATGCGCACCTCCGCCCCGTCGATCCGCACTTGGAGCTCCCGGTTGACCGGGTCGATGGTGCCTTGGTCCACGTTGATGACCACAACCTTGCCAGCGTGCTCCTCGCTCTGGACCATGAAGCGGAGGCGGTTCTTCTCCGCGCTCATCAGCTGCATGGTGAAGCCCTTCTGGTACTCCATGGTGTCGTAGCTCGCGACACCGTCCATCACCATCAGCGACATCTCCCCGGCCACGCGGCCGCCGGAGATGGCCTCTAGCAATGCGCTCCCGTGCATGTGGTGGTGCGAGAAGACCGGCCGGGCACGGAACATCACGTGGTCCTGGGACACGGTGACGTTGACATAGGTGCCCTGGGCGGTCTGCTCCAAGGTGACCTCGCCCTGGTCGGTGGCTATCAGCCCGAGGATGCCCTGGCCGTAGATGGAGACAACGGTGCGGTTGTCATTGCCGTCATCGGCGGGGGGCAGGAGGGTGGCCGCCATCGCCGATGACAGGAGGAAGCATACGCTCACATTGGTGGAGTTGGCAACCACGTGGAACATACCCGTGGGGTTGTCGTGCAAGATCACCTGCAAGGTGTCGTTGCTCACCAGCATGACAGAGCCGTGCACATCGAGGTCCTGCACCTCCAGGCCGGGGATTTGGATGGAGTCGAAGACGGTGACGACGCCCGTGCCGTTCCTTAGAGCGTAGTCTGCCACCTCCCCCGAGGTTGTGTCGAGCGTGAAGGTGATGAACCTGCCGTCCGCGACCCCATCCGTCAGATTGAACCCGCCGAAGAAGCCGTGCCCAGCGCTCTGGGCGAGCATCTTCTGCACGCGCTCCTGGCCGATGTCCTCCGGCCTGCCGTTCAGGTAGCCTGACTGGTCCTTCCATTGGTTGCCCTGCCTATCGTCGCTGCCCTGGCCGCTGCCATTGCCGTTGCCATTTCCGTCCGCGAGGACGGCGGCCGGGACGACCGCCAGCAGCCCGACGGCGAACATCAGCGCGAAGGCCTTGGTGAGGATTCCCTTGCTCATGGTCTGCACCATCAACATCCACCCTCCTTGGGGCTACATCCCCTTTTTGGTTCAAGCCTCGAACCGCCTGGTGCAAGCCTGATACCTCCGAGGGACGGGGCCTCATGGGCCGCTCCGCCGGCGCTTTCATGCGCACTCTTTAAAAATGGAAATGCCGAATGACACGCGTGAACCCCGAACCCGTCGACCTCTTCCTCCGCGCTTGCTTCGTTGGATTCTCCCTGATACTGCTGGCGGTCTCCCTGGGGGCGCTGCGGCGCACCAAGACCGCCCGCATGGCCATGGTGAGCGCGGCCTTCGGCGCCTTCGCCCTGCTCTCCATCCTGGTCCTGCTGTCGAGCTTCGTCGGCCTGGCCGAGTTCGAGATGAGCGCCCCGGTGGTGATGGTGCAGCTGCTGGTGCTCCTGCTCCTGTACCTGGCGATACTCAAGAGATGAGGCGATGGACGAGGTCCTGAACCTGGAGAACCGAAGGCGGATCTACCAGTACATCTCAGCCCATCCTGGCACCTACCTGCGCGAGATGGAGAGGGAGCTGGGCCTGCAGACGGGGGTGCTCTCCTATCACCTCGATTATATGGAGCGGAGGCAGGTGCTGCGCGTGGAGGACGACGGCTACCGCAGGCGCTACTTCCCAGCTGACCGGTTCCACCTCCGTGACCGCCGGACCATCTCCGTCCTCATGCAGCCCATGCCCAGGCAGATCGTCATGCACATCCTCATCCATGGCCGAAGCACGTTCAACCAGCTCCTGGCCGAGGTGAAATGCGCCAAATCGACGCTGTCCTATCACCTGAGGCGGATGGTGGTCCGGGAGATCCTGAGCGTGGAGAAGCGCGACAAGGAGTCGTGGTACGACATCAGGGACGCCAACGCCACGGCCGACCTGCTCATCGCGCTAAGGGGCAGCCTGGAATGCGACGCCGTGGACCGCTTCGTGCAGGTTTGGGAGGAGCTGGGCAGAGGCCGGGAAAAGGGGTAGGGAGGGACTCCTCATGGCCGGAGGGGTTCGACCATGCATCCAAACCACGAATATCGTACATGGATTATGATTATCGTAGATGGACCTCAGCATGTTTAAATCGGGCAAAAGCGTTCAAGCGGAAACATGTCGGGAGCTGCGGGGAATCCGCCGAACCCATCGTCGCCTTATGGAAAGAAGGACAACAAGACGATGATGTACGCATTGGTGGCGATTATGCTCGTGGTCGGCTTGGTCGCTGGCTATTTTATTGGAGCTACACTCGCCCAACCACAGAAGGAGAATGATGACCTTGATGACATTCTTGCGCGCGGGCAGCTGATCGTGGCATCGGACACCACCTGGCCGCCCTTCGAGATCTACAACGCCACCAGCCAGAAGTACGAGGGCGTGGACATCGAGGTCGCTCAGAGGATCGCCGATGAGCTCGGCGTCGAGCTCGTGATCAAGCCGCTGGGCTGGGACGCGGTCCTGGCCGCCGCTCAGACCGGGCAGGCGGACATATCGATCTCCTCCATTACCATCACCCCGGACAGGGCGAAGTCGGTCGATTTCTCCGACCCGTACTACTCCGCCAACCAGGCCATCCTGGTCAAGTCCGGCAGCTCCATCGATTCGCTGGGCGACCTGGACGGCAAGAAGATCGGGTGCCAGCTGGACACCACCGGCGCCATCTGGGTGAGCGAGAACCTGGTGGCCAACGGGAACATCTCCGAGGCCAATCTCATCCAGTACTCGGACATCCCCAGCGCGGTCGCCTCCCTGGACCAGGGGACGGTGGACGCCGTCATCTGCGACACCCCGGTGGCCGTTTCCTATTCCAACAACGAGGACTTCGATTTCGTGACGGCCTTCACCATCTATACCTACGAGGACTACGGCATCATGATCGCCAAGGGGAACCTCGCCCTGAAGATGGAGATCAACCGCATCATCGCCGAGATGAAGGACGACGGGTCCCT
>JALOTM010000092.1 GCA_025457905.1 Methanomassiliicoccales archaeon | reverse complement strand
GCTGCGGTTCGCCGATGGCGGCGAGCATGCGCTCGGCGGCGGTGGCGTAGGCACCGGGGTCGGACTTGCACAGATCCAGGTATTCCTCGAGGGACATCTCCTCGTCGGCTGCCGCCGAGTACCTGGCTTTGTATCCGTCTATGAGCGCGGTCATTCAACCTCCATCCGGGTTAATCCATTGCTCCCTCTGCTTGTTGTTGTTCGAGTCTCGAGTGCGTGTCAGTTGCGATACTAAACGAACGCAGACCGTTTTCGGAAAGCAGCGCACTCCCTTGAGTGCTAGAAACCAGCGCGTCTTCCCATCGCAGCTGCCCAAGGTCGCAAGGGTCACACAGGACAGCGTCGAGCAGCTCATAGAGGAGGGGGCACGCCTGCGCCGGACGGCCAAAGGAGATGCCGTCAGCGGCTTAGGGTGAACCTCTACTGGATGCATTCTTTTATCCATCGGGCTGCCGAACATCGTTGGCTCCAAAGATGACTGGGCGCTGGCTTCTTCCACCTTTCCCTGGATGATAGCGACAGATTTTAAACTATAGACAAGATTCCGGTTGGAGATTATTCTGCTCTCGGGCGAGACCAGGCACACGGAGGCATAGATTTGAGCTTAGGACTAGGCATCGACACCGGCGGGACGTACACAGACTCGGCCATAATCGACCTGGAGAAGGGGGTGGTCCTATCCAAGGCCAAGGCCCTGACCACCAGGAACGACCTATCCATCGGCATCTCCAACTCCATCGGGAAGCTGGACAGCCGCCTGTACAAGGAGATACAGCTGGTATCGGTATCCTCCACCCTGGCCACCAACTCCGTGGTCGAGGGCAAGGGCTGCAGGGTGGGGCTCATCGTTGCAGGCCAGGAGTTCAACCGCGCCGTGCCGGTGAACGAGCTGATCCAGATCACCGGGGGCCACAACCTCATGGGCGATGAGGCAGACGCCCTGGACATGGAGGCGGCGGAGGCCTTCGTGGACAACGTTAAGGACAAGGTGGACGGGTTCGCCATCTCCTCCTACCTGAGCGTCCGCAACCCGGAGCACGAGATCGCCCTGAAGGAGATGGTCCAGTCGCGCACCGACCTGCCGGTGGTCTGCGGTCATGAGCTATCCTCCCAGCTCGGCTTCCACGAGCGGACCTTGACGGCGGTGCTCAATGCCAGGCTCATCCCCATCATCGCAGACCTAGTGCTCTCGGTGAAAAAGGTGCTCAAGGTGCATGACATCGCCGCGCCCCTCATGATTGTGAAGGGGGACGGATCGCTCATGGGTGACGCCGTCGCCAAGGAGAGGCCAGTGGAGACCATCCTGTCCGGGCCAGCCGCCAGCCTGACCGGGGCCAAGTTCCTCACGGGCGAGAACGAGGCCGTGGTGATCGACGTGGGCGGGACGACCACCGACATCGGGATTCTCAGGAAGGGAAGGCCCAGGCTCGACCCGGAGGGGGCCATGATCGGCGGTTGGAGGACCAGGGTCCGGGCCGCGGACATCTCCACCTCGGGGATCGGAGGGGACAGCCGCATCGCCATCCACAACGGTCAGATACACCTCACCGCGCTCAGGGTCATCCCGCTTTGCATCGCCGAGTCCATGTGGCCCGGCCTCATCAAGTCCAAGCTGCACATGTCCAGGGACTTCCGTCCCCGGCCGCAGGCCGCGCACACCGACCTCCAGAGCGTGAACCAGGCAGTGGAGTTCTTCGTGTTCAGCAAGGAGATCAAGGGATTCAATCTCAGCAACGAGGAGTCCAAGTTCGTGGAGCTGGTGCGCCAGGAGCCCCGTACGGTCAACGAGGTCAGCGAGCTGACGGGCATACACCCCTATTCCTTCAACGTTAGGCGCCTGGAGGAGCTGGGACTGGTGCAGAGGATAGGCCTCACGCCCACGGACATCCTGCACACCATGGGCACATACATGGAGTACGACCCAGAGCCCTCCCGCATCGGCGTGGAGGTGCAATCCAAGCTCTTGGAGATGGACGAGCAGAGGTTCTGCACCACCATCCGGCAGATGGTGATCGATAAGATTGCCACCGAGCTGCTGAAGAAGCTGGTGTACGAGGAGACCGGTAAGACGGACCTCTCCGACGTGGCCATGGACTTCTTCAAGAAGTTCGTCACCAAGGACAGCGGCCTGGACTACTCCTGCCGCCTCTCACTGCATAAGAAGATCATCGGCATAGGGGCGCCGGTGGAGGCCTACCTGCCCGAGGTCACGGACAAGTTCGAGACCGAGCTGCTGCTCCCCGAGCACATGGAGGTCGGGAATGCCGTAGGCGCCATAACCGGCAGCATCATGGAGACGGTGGAGATCCTCATCCGCCCCAAGCCTGGGCTGGGCGTGATGGAGGACCCTCCCTGCATCATGCACTCGCCCAACGAGAAGAGGGAGTTCGAGAGGTACACCGAGGCGGTGGAGTACGCCTCCAAGGAGGGCACTGACATGGTCACCAAGCGCGCCTTGGATGCAGGAGCGGACTCCGTGGAGGTGGTGGTCGAGAACGCGGCCATGCGCGCCTCCATGGGGAAGGAATGGGGCGGGGACGTCTGGCTGGAGACCAAGCTGATCGTAACTGCTATCGGCAAGCCGAAGCAATACTTCGAACAGAGGTTGTAGATGCTCAACGTCGTCATATGCGGAGGGTACAGCCCGGGGGCAAGGGTGCTCCGTGCGGCGATAAGGAACGTGGCCCAGTCGGGGGAGATAAAGGTCATCACCCTGTGCCCGGCGCTGGCCGGCTACGAGAAGCAGGCCGAGGAGCTCCGGGCGCTCGACCCCGCCAGCACCGTGGTCGTTGACGGCTGCGAGGGGGGGTGCGGCAACCAGGGGCTGGCCAAGTTCGGCATCAAGGCCAAATCCGTGGCCGTGCTGGACAAGTATCCCATGGTCTCCGAGCGCAACATCAAGTCGGCCGAGGAGAGGATCCGCTCCTTCGTCAAGGAGGCGCAGGCATGAGGAAGGGGGTGGTGGTCTGCGGGGCCAACGGGGAGCGCAGCGTCATCCTGGAGAAGGCGGTGGAGCTCTTCGCCAAGAAGAACTCCTCGCGCATAATCCAATTCTCGGCCTGCTCGCTGGGGGTCTCGCCCCTCATGCTCAGCATGAGCGGTGCGGACACCAGCAAGATGGTCGCGGTGAACGGCTGCCGCAACCGTTGCGCCGAGCGCATCCTGGAGGGCATGGGAGTCAAGGCCGAGAGGTCGGTCGTCATGGACGATGTCCTGCAGAGGGAGGTGGGTGCCTGCAAGGCCACCTGCTCCTTCGACTTCCCCAATGTCAACGAGGAGGAGGCCAAGCGCTTCGCAGACCTGATGGGGTCCGCTCTGGACTGAGAGAAGGGACGCGGACCCGGCAGACCCGTGGCTCAGCGGGTCTTCTTTATCCCTCTTTCCTTGTAATAGTCGTCGATGACGTCCCCCATGTGGTCGGCCAAGGACCTCTCCCTGTAATTGTCCCCGACCTCGCTCATCTCCCGGAGCGGGAACTCGAAGTCGCACTTCGCGCAGCGCACCTTGGGGCAGCTCATCACCGCCTGGGGACATCCGCGGCAGGCGAAGGTGCGCGCGTAGGTGAGCGAGAACACGAAGCCGCACTGCGGGCATTTTATGGTGCTGCGGACCGACCTCATGGTGTTGGGCGTGAACCCCTTGCTCTTCATCGTCTCCCAATATCCGTCCATGTTCCCGCCTCACTTCCTGATATGATGCTCGATGCTCTTCTCCGTCTCGAAGTAGTCCTGGAGGACCTCCAGCTCGAGCTTGTGCGCCTTGACCGTCTTCTGGATACCATGGCGCGAGGCATCCTTAACCTTATCGTCCCAGATGCCGTGGACGATGACGTGCAGGGTAACCTCCGCCTCCTCGAACTTCCTCTCCTCCAGGCCCGAGGTGAGCTGCACCCCCACGTCCAAGTCCACGAGGCTGGCCATGAGCGTGCCGCCATCCGCATGCATGAAGGCCTTGACGTGGCCGATGAGGTCCGCGCCTTCCTTGAAGCAATCCTTGGTGACGGTGACCAGTAGGTCCCGCATGAAGTCCTTGGCCGCTTGGGGGGTGATCCCCTTGGGGTCCTTGATCTTGAGCCTGGCGGCGTACTTGCCCAGCTCGTCCGCGGCCCGGTGCATCTCCAGATGCAGATCGTCGTCCTCGTCGTCGGCGCTCATATGTAAACCCCCTACCCGTCCCCGCCGCCATACTGTTTCCGCAGCATCTCCTTCTCCACGGCCTCGTCATAGCGCGGGGATATCCTCTTCTCGATCATGTCCGCCACCTCCTTGAGGCCTTTGCCGGTCCGGCCCGAGGCCAGCATGATCTCCGCCGTGGGATTGATGCCTCGGATGAGCTGCCTCGACTTCTCAATCTGGTCCTCGGTGGCGGCATCCACCTTGTTGATGAGGACGACGTCCGCCTCGCGGATCTGCGTCTCCACCAAGCGCTTCACCGCGTCCATCAGCAGCTCGACCCTGGTGGCGTCGACCAGGGTGATCACGGGCGCATGCTCGATGACCACGTCGCACTCCGCCTCTGAGTACTCGGCGGCGCGCTTCAGCCCCCAGGGGATGGCCACGCCCGACGGCTCCACGATCACGATGTCTGGCTTGAAGGTGGTGTGGAGGATGGAGATGGTGTTGGCGAATGAGCCGGCGATCTGGCAGCAGATGCAGCCCCCCGAGATCTCACGCGCCTTCAGGCCGTAGGTCTCGATGAACTTGGCGTCCACGTTGATCTCCCCCACATCGTTGACGATGATGGCGATGCGGTGCCCTCTGTTGACCAGCTCCCGGGCGATCTCGATGAGCAGGGTGGTCTTGCCGCTGCCGAGGAAACCAGCGATCTGTGCGAGCTTCATAACAGTCGTACACCGTACGGCTGGGATGAATGTCAATCTTTCGGTTTACCGCTCAACCCTCTGGAGAGAGCTGAGGTAGGCTGGCCTGACGCATGGAAAAAAAGGAAAAAATGAGAAAGGTTAAGGCGTTTACTTGCACTCGATCTGACCGTACTTCTTGGTGGTGTCGACGACCGCCTTGATGTTCTCCAGCTTGGTGGCCAGAGCGGGCGGCACCTCGCAGCCGGAGGCGACGCAGTACCTGGAGTGCAGGCCGCGGGCGCACAGGGCCGTCTTGACCTCCTGCAGGAGGTTCATGGTGGTCTTCTCGATCTTCTCCACGGAGAAGCGCACGAAGGCCTGGGGGTCGATGTTGCCGGCCATCAGGCAGTTGTCGGCGTAGCCCTTCATGATGGTCTCCTTGGCGGACGGGGACCCGGGTATCAGCGGGTACCAGGCCATGGAGTAGATGGCGGGCTTGAAGGCCTTGACCTGCGTGTCCAG
>JALOTM010000091.1 GCA_025457905.1 Methanomassiliicoccales archaeon | reverse complement strand
ATATGGCATGGTCCCAGCGGACGCTCTCTACGACGCCGCCGAGCATGCCCTCAAGCTGAAGGGCCGTTGGGACCGCGGGCAGGTCATCGAGCGACGCCTGCAGGAGATGGCGAGCGCGTCCGACCTGCTCCGCGATGCCAGCGTGCAGGGGTTCATGGCACGCCTCGCCTCCAGCTCCCCCACCCCCGGGGGAGGGAGCGCGGCCTGCGTCTCCGGGGCCATGGGCGCGGCTCTGGGGGCCATGACCTGCCGCCTGACGCTGGGCCGGAAGGGCTACGAGGCGGTCCAAGGGCTGATGCAGGAGAAGGCCGCGGAGCTCGACGCCCTGCGCGAGCGCCTGGTGGGGCTCATCGACGCGGACGCGGGCGCGTACGAGCAGGTCATGGAGGCCTTCAAGCTCCCCAAGGGCACGGAGGAGGAGAGGAGGACCAGGCTGCAGCGGATCCAGGACGCCTACGTCGGCGCTGCGCAGCTGCCCCTGCTCACCTCCGAGACCTGCAGGAGCGTCATCGGGGCCCTGGCGGAGATAGCCGATAAGGTCAACCGCAACGCCAGGACGGACGTGCTGGTCGGTCTAAACAGTGCTCTGGCCGGCCTGCAGGGGGCGGCGGCCAACGTGCGCGTGAACCTGGCCGCGATAAAGGACGAAGGCATCAAGGCGAGCATCGCTCCACGGTTGGAGGCGTCACTGCTCGGCGCCGAGGACGAGGTCCGCAAGGTCACCACGATCGTCCTGGCAGGGTTGTAGCAAGGGCCCCCAGATGGGCTTGTTTCTGACCCTTTTAAATATCCGCATTCGCTAGAAGCAGGCATGCGGAAGGGCAGGGCGCTCATCCTAGGCGCAGGGGCGGTGGTCGTGGCTCTCTCTCTGATCGCATTGGTGGCCTTTCTGCCGGCGAGCGCGCCTCCTCAGCGCGTGGAGAAGAGCCGGGCCTCGGCCATCCCCACGGACGCGGTGAAGTGGACCCCGAGCATGGACGAGCATCCTCCCATCCTGCACTCCGACGAGTTCCAGGGGCCCATCCCCGTCCCTGGCCCGATCAACACCGCTGGGGCGGAGGACTCGCCCTTCATACTGCCGGATGGCAGCAGCCTATACTTCTTCTTCACCCCGGACGTGCGCAAGGCGCCCGAGGAGCAGCTGATGGACGGGGTGTCCGGGATATGGCGCTCGGATTGGAACGGTAGCGCCTGGAGCGAGCCCGTCCGGGTATGGCTGCAGGACGCGGGCAAGCTCGCCCTGGACGGGGCGGCGTTCGTTGGAGGTGGGGAGATATGGTTCGCCTCGGCGCGGGAGGGCTATGAAGGGGTGAACCTCTTCATCGCCACCGAGGACGGCGAAGGCTGGAAGGACTGGAGGTTCGCCGGGGAGCAGCTGAACGAGCAGTACCAGGCGGGCGAGATGCACATAACCTCCGACGGCGGCCGCATCTACTTCCATTCCTCGAGGCCGGGCGGCTCAGGAGGTCTGGACATCTGGTACTGCGACCGGTCCCTCGACGGATGGCAGCAGCCGGTGCTGGTGGAGGAGGTGAGCTCCATTGATAACGAGGGCTGGCCCTTCGTTAGCCAGGACGGAAGCGAGCTCTGGTTCACCCGCACCCACATGGGCTCGCCAGGGATATTCCGCTCCCTCTGGAACGGCAGCGCCTGGGGCGCTCCCGAGCTCATGGTCTCCACCCTCGCGGGAGAGCCGACCCTGGACCAGGAGGGCAACCTCTACTTCGTGCACCATTACTACCAAGGGATGACCATGGTCGAGGCGGACATCTACGTCTGCTACCGCAACTAGGGCGACATGGACGTTCCCCAAGCACGCTCCTTGCACCCATCTGCAGGAGCTGGAACCAGATGTCCACCCCTCCCTTCGAGGGAAAGCAGCATAAAGCCGCCTCGAGGTTATGTCACGGTGTGGATTCCATGAAGGCCCTGATCGTGTACGACAGCAAGACGGGGATGACCGAGAGGATCGCGCTCGCTATCTCCTCGGGGATGAAGGAGGTGGGAGCCCAGGTGGAGGTCAGGAAGGCCGTTGCCGTGACCGCGGAGGACTTCAAGGCCGCCGACGCTTGGATAGTGGGGGCGCCCACGCACATCGGCTCGGCCACGAGCGACGCCAAGCACGCCCTCAAACAGGGCATCGCCACCGGGGCCGCCGGGAAGAAGGGAACGAGCTTCGACACCAGGTTCGAGAAGGTGGGGAAGGGAGCCGCCGACAAGCTGCGCAAGATGATGGAGGAGGCGGGCGTCAGGATCATCGTTCCCCCGGAGTGGTTCGGCGTCAAGGGGACGAAGGGGCCCCTATCCGAGGGTGCCGAGGACAAGGCCATCGTCTTCGGGCGCAAGATCGCCGGGGCGCTGAGGCCCTAGCTCAGGCCTCCATGGCGTGAGGGGAGGCGGAATCCTCCGGCTCCCTGTCCACGTTCAATGCTATCAGCATGACCAAGGCGGCCAGCACGAAGCCCGAGGCCACGATGAAGGTCACCTCGTAGCCCATGGACACCGCCACGAACCCCCCTATGAGCGAGCCGATTATGGTCCCTATCCCCTGGATGGCGTTGTAGGCCCCGAGCGACTCCGTCTTGAATTCCTTGAAGGATATCCGGGAGACGATGGTGGACCCGGCCACGCTGAGGTTGGCCCAGCAGAACCCGATGAGGGCGTGCATGGCGCACAGGGCGGCGATCAGCGCCCAGAGGTCCAGGGGGACCAAGGCCACCAGGAAGACCGCCGGGAAGAGCAGGATGCGCCCCGTGAAGGCCAGCATCTGCACCCTCTTGCCCCCGAACCGGGAGGTCCACCGTCCCGCCATGGAATAGGTCAGGGCCGAGGTGATGCTGCTCGCCAAATAGACGATGAAGACCTCGGATATGCTCAGGCCCATCTCCCGCTTGAGGAAGATCGGGAAGGCGGTATAGAATGTCAGGAAGCCAGTGAAGGCCAGAAGCACAACCACGTAGTACAGCTTCAGGTTGTGGGGGAAGTTGATCGGGGAGAGGTTGCGCGCGCTGATCTTCATGATGTGCAGCACCTTCGTAGGCGCGTAGCGGCCTCGCTCGAAATGGATGACATTGGGTGGAGGCAGGTCCTCCGCGACCTCGCGCCTCTCCACGTTGAGCTGCGGCTCTGGGACCAATTTCAGGGCCAGGAAGACGGAGGCCATCGCGAGCGCCGATGCGGTGATGAACAGCCCCCGCATGGCGCTGACCATCGCGCCGTCGTCAGAGGCCATCTGCAGCCAGACCGTGCCGAGCACCAGCCCCAGCACCCAGCCGATGCCGCTCACCTTGCTGAAATCCCCGATGCGCTTGGCCCACTCCTCCTTCTTGAACGACTCGAGGATTATGACGGTGCTGACGGGGGCGGCCGCGGCGGCGATGGCGCCTAGCAGGAAGTTGCCGAAGTAGTACGTGCCCATGTCCATGCTCAGGCCCATGAGCAGCAGGGCCAGCGCCATGCCGATGAACCCGATGAGGACGAAGACCTTCCTCTTCCTCAGGGTATCGGACAGGTTCCCCCAAAGAACGTTGGCCGGGACGGAGGCCAGGGAGGAGATGGCCGAGGCCAAGCCGACCTGCGCCACCGTACCGCCCAGCCCCTCGGTGATGAAGAGGGGTATCATGGGCGAGGTGGAGCCCCCTGCGACATTGTAGGGCAGGAACGTATAGTACCAGCGGTCGCCTACCTGTTTCGATTGCACCCTTTCCCATCCCTCGCCCTCCACCTCCGAGCGAGGATATGAAATTATCTCAGCCGATGGCAGCGCTCAGGTCTCACTTCCTCATGGCGCTCCTTATCGCCATCTCCAGCTCCTGGGCCCTCAGCGACCCGATCATGATGTGCCTGTTCTTGGGATAGGTGAGCTGCACCCCCTCCTTGCCGCTCATGCTGTAGGCGGTGCCCCCGCGCCCGTACCTGATCCCCCAACCGCCGAAGTCCCTCAAGGGGCGGTAGGTCAAGGCCTGGACGCTGACCACAGTCTCCAGCTTCAGGTCGACGAACCTGTGATGGAAGGGCCGGTAACGAAGGAAGAGGCCGTCCCTGCGGACCTCCACAATCAGCCTCACCGAGAGGATGAAGGCAGGGAAAAGCACCCCCACCAGCAGGAGTATCACGACCATCAGCCAGTCCTCGGCAGGATTGTTGCCCACGGGGACGCCCAGAACGAGCTGATAGAAAGCCATGGCCCAGGTCGCCAAGGTGATCCCGAAGACAATGGCCAACACCCATGGCTGCCGCAGCCGCTGCACCTCGCGGAATATCACTCCTTCCTCAAGGATCCCGCTCATGCCAGCACCTTCACGAGTATGGCCAGTGCGACCACTCCCAGCACGGCCAAGGCGACCCCGGCGAACCTCCGGTCATGGGTGCGCAGGAACACGCCCAAGGCCACGATCACCCCGGCCAAGGGCGTGGCTATCAATGCCAGGACGCCTAAGGAAAGGAACCCTATCGCCTCGCCGGCCAAAGCGGCCTCGATGGCCTGTAGGGGCCCTAGGGCCGCCCCTGTCTCCCCGTCGAATGCCAGGTACATGGCGATCCCCAACACCAGCAGCGCCATGCTCACGCACATGCCTGCCCTCAGGGTGAGGCGCAGGCCGTTCCCGAGCATCTGGTCGGCCTGAGCCCTGGTAATCATGGCATCACCCCCACGGCCTTCAGGGCCATGAGCGCCGCCACGGAGACCAGTACGACGGAGAAGACTAGCTTCAGGGTCCTCCCCTGGACGCGGTAAGACAGCCTGGACCCGGCCACCGCGCCCAGGAAAACACCGATGGCCACCACTGCGGCAAGAAGCGCCTGGATGAGCCCGAACTGATAATAGACGATGGCCCCTGCCAGGGCGGTGATCCCTATCATATAGTTGGAGGTGGCGCAAGCCGCCCTCAGGGGCACTCCCATCCACAGCCTCATGACCGGGACATTGACCACCCCCCCGCCCACGCCCAGCATCCCTGACTGCACGCCGCCGACCAAGGATCCGGCCATGCCCTTGCCGAGGTTGCGAGCCCCATACTCCACGGTCCTTTCCCCCTCTGCGTAGGCGCAGGAGAGGTCGAACCCCCCGCAGGTGCCAGGGGTGCAGATGGTCTCCGACTCCCTGTCCCGGAGCATGTAGAATGCGGTATAGAGGAGCATCAGGGCGAAGAGCGCCGCCAATATGTACTGGTCAAGGTACACGGCGACGAGCGCGCCCACCAGTCCGCCCAGGGAGGTGACCGTGCCCAGCATCAGGCCCAGGCGCACGTTGCTCACCCTCTGCCCTACATACCGGGACGCCGAGCCCACCGAGGTGGACATGACCGCCACCAGGCTGGCACCGATGGCCTCCTGCATGGGGTATCCG
>JALOTM010000090.1 GCA_025457905.1 Methanomassiliicoccales archaeon | reverse complement strand
CGTTGACCTCGAGCTTGACCGCGGAATGATTGCGAAGCAATCGGCATCCATGGCCGGCCGCGGAGCGCATCATGGCCTCCTGGAGCCTCTGCCCAGGCAGGGACATGGGGGTGACGAGCTCGAAGACGTTGCGGCCCGTGGCCGTGCAGAGCTCGGACATTCCCTTGTGAAAGCCCTGAAGATCGAACAGCGGGGGGATGGCCACGTGCTCCTCGGATAGGCCGGAGATGGCCGAGGCGAGCTCCTCCCTCGCCTCCTCGGAGCGCATATGGAAGGCCGCCTCGGCGGGACTCATGCAGCGGCGCTCCTTCAGCCGCACCAGCTCATGAAGGTAGGGCCGCACCCTTACCCCCTCAAGGCTCCTGGCGGACATGATGGCCACCAGACGGGGGTCGAGATCCCTCTGGCCGTCGATCCCCATCAGGGCCAGCCTCCCGCCCTCCAGATGGTCCAATCGGCCCGAGGCGGTGAAATGGGGGGCGATGGAGCAGGCGTAGGTGGTCCCGGCGTTGGTGAGCATGTCGAAGAAATGGAAAGCGTCGTCGGTCATCTCCAGTCCCTGGTCCGATAGCGACCTCAGGAAGAAGGAGCTGACCTCGGGCAGCACCTCCTCCAGGGACAGGGAGCTGCGCTCGATGATGTCGTTGAACGGGTAGACGGAATGGGCAAGGGCCTCCAGGTCTATCCTCCCCTTCTCTTGCCTGAGGATGTCCTTGCGGATGTAGGAGACGCAGCCGGTGGAAAGCGATGTGGCCGTGGCCCCCTTGCCTACCACGACGACGTTGTTGTCCGAGGCCAGCGAGGAGGCGGCCAGTAGGCCGGAGGCGCCATGGCCGATGACCAGCGCGTCCACGCGGAGGGGCTTGAGCTCCTTCACGGCGCCCCCTCCCGGATTCGGAGATGATAGGTCCCGGTGAGAAGGTACCTCTTCATGACCTCCTGGCGCAGCTGCTCCCCTTCGAGGACCGGCCAAAGGCCCTTCCACCTCTCGGAGAGGTAGTCCTCCAGCAGGCGCTGCGGGTCCTGGTCCGTCCTCTGGGCGAGGGAGGAGAGCAGGCTCAGGGCGCAAAGCCCGCCCTGGCAGTAGCCCATCCCCGCCCGCGTACGCCGGGTGAGGTCGCCCAGGGCCCGCACGTCCGGGTGGGAGGCGAAATGGTCCAGCTCACCCTGGAGCACCTGCTCGCAGGAGCAGGCCAGCTCAGTGCCGCGAGGACGCCGCGCGCAGGCCTCTGCAACCTTCGCCCGGGTGGGGCCGTACTTGCTGAGCATCCGTCGGCGATGGATCTGCAGCACCCCCTCGAGATGGTCCTCATGGCCGTCGGAGACGATCGGCTCGGACCTGGTCCTGCAGGAGGCCGAGGAGCCGAGCACCTTGCACACCGCGTCCCCGGCCCTCTCCGCCATGAGGCGGTAGGTGGTGAGCTTGCCGCCAATGACGCTGATCATGTTCTCCACACCATGGCTCGAGTGCTCGATGATCTGGAATCCCCGGGAGGCCTTCCTCCCTGTGGAGGCCAGTAACGGTCTGATTCCAGAATAAGCCCTGACGCCCCTCGCCTGGGAGGCGCGGGGGAGCACGAACGAGGCCTCCCTGACCAGGCTCTGCACCTCCTCCCTAGTGGTGCAGACCGGGCCCGGCCTTGCCATGGGGGAGGAGGTGGTTCCCAAGATGGACGCAGAGTGATTGGGGACCACGATGTCGCCGTCCGAAGGGGGCCGGAGACGGTTCACCAGGCCATTGCATATCCGCCCGTCCAGCACCACCATCGAACCCTTGTCCACGCTCATGGCGATGCGCAGCCCGGCCAATGAGGCCACCTCTCCGGCCCAGGCCCCCGACGCGTTAACGACGACCTCAGGCTTGACCCTCTCGGCCTCCCCCGTGATCGCATCCATGAACATGACCTCCTCCACGCGGTGCCGCCAGACCCGGAAGGATTGCACGACCTTGTAGTTGAGGACCTTGGCCCCTGCCTCCCGGGCCGACTCCACGTTGCCCATTACCAGGGAGAACGGGTCCACGGAGGCGTCCTCCACCGCGAAGGCGTTCACCACGTCCCCGGCCAGGCCTGGCTCCTTGGCCCTGGCCTCCTGGACCGTGAGGGGCTGGCAGGCCACGCCCGCGGCTCGGCAGGCCTTCTCGAAACGGGCCGTGTGGCCGGGGTCGTCCTGCGGCAGGGAGACGAACATCCCCCCGCAGTCCTCGATGCAGAAGGAGGCCAGCCGCCTCAGCGCCCGACCCTCCTCAGCGCACTCCCGGGCAGAGACGGGGTCGGTGACGGCGTAGCGGGCGCCGCTGTGCAGCATGCCATGATTGCCTCCGGAGGCGCCGGCGCAGAAATCGCCTCTCTCCAGCATCAGGACCTCGATGCCCCGTAGCGCCAGATCGCGGGCCACGCCCGCGCCGGTGGCGCCTCCCCCGATCACGAGGGCCTCTACTCTAGCCAAATCAACATCTTCTCCTGGTGACTTGCAGCGTTACCTTGACTCCCTGTGGAGGTAATTAGGCTTATCGAAAGCGCTTCAGCCCTTTGAGGGGCTTAGAAAGATAGGAATGGTAGCGGGGGGTCGATTTGAACGACCGGTCTCCGGGTTATGAGCCCGACGGGATGTCCTGGCTACCCCACCCCGCTGTGGAGAACTCCTAACTCACAGGGCTGTTATATACTTTGGGGATGGCCGGGGAAGTCAGAAGAACTTCCTCAGCTTCAGGACGTCGTCGATGGACCCCTTCACCTTCACCTTCTTCAGGGCCCAGGCCTTCATGATCTTCATCTCGCCCCTGAAGAGCTTGATGATCGTGTCCGGGTCGGAGATGATGGTGATGTCAGGGTCAGGGATGGTCCCGTCGTAGAGCCTCTCCACCCTGCCGCAGTCGAGCGTGAAGTAGTACGACTCGCATCCCAGGTCCAGCTGCACCTTCTTTTTGATGCAGGAAACCTCCTTGCTGAGCTCGGGGTCCTTCGCGACCCTTTCGTTGAAACGGTCGATGGTGTCCTGTAGGACCGGCCTGCATACCTGTTCCTGCTCCGCCATCTTATGCTCACTCCCAATCGGTCAACTTCGCGTTCTTCGAGGCCGACAGCCTGCTCCTGGCCGTCTCCCAGGTCCTGCGCGTGTGCGGCGGGACATCCCCCTTTTCCCTTATCCACTTTTCCAGGAACGCGATGCTGACCTCGTCATGGGCGTAGCCGCTGCCTATCGGCTCCCCCAGCTCCTGCTCGATCTCCCGGACGCGCCGGTCGCGGACGGTCTTGGCGATTATGGACGCGGCGGAGACCACCGGGTAGCGCTCGTCCGCCTTATGCTCGCAGACGATCCTGGGCCTGTAGGGGAGGAGAGCGGAGATGGAACGGGTGAAGCGGCGCGGGTCCACGTCGCAGGCATCGGCGAAGACCTCCTCCGCGCCCATGTCGGATATCAGCCCGGCGAACGCCCTCACCTCTATCTGGTTGAGGTTCTCCTCCTTCATCATCAGGTCCAATGAATCGGCCTCGATGATGCGCACCTGCACCTTGGCGATGGCGTGGATCTCGGTGGCGAGCCGCTCCCTCCTCGCCGGGGCGAGCTGCTTGGAGTCGCGGACGTGCAGCGATTTGAGGCCTTCCTCGTCCTTGACCATGACGGCGGCCACCACCATCGGACCGATGACCGGCCCCCTTCCTGCCTCGTCCACGCCGCAGATCATCGCTGGACCGTTATGCTGGAGGTTGTATCTGAACCTCCCGTTCCGGCACTTTCGTCGACCCCGGGCGAAATGTGAAGATGCGAGGGGCGCTTCCTAGCCTCGATGAGCGCTGCCAAGCTCCCTTACGTCAGGGTATTCAACGCCGTGTCGGTGGACGGGCGCATGGACCTGCTGGATGCGGACCTGGAGCTCTTCTACGGCATAGCCATGGGCATGAAGCAGGATGCCGTCCTCAGCGGCTCGGGGACGGTGCTCGCGGCCATACCAGAGGTCGAGCCGGAGAAGGAGGGGTCGACGTACCCGGAGGCCAGGGAGGACGATGAGCGCCCCTGGTTCGTGGTCGTGGACAGCAAGGGGGCGGTCCGCTCCTGGCACATGTTCCGGGCCTGGCCCTACTTCCGGGGGGTGGCAGCGCTGGTCTCCAGAGCTACGCCCCAGGAGTACCTGGATTACCTCACGGCCAGGGGGATCCGCTATTTCGTGGCAGGGGACGGGCAGGTGGATTTGAGGGAGGGGCTCATGGCCCTCCGCAACGAGCTCAATGCGAGGCAGGTCCGGGTGGACAGCGGGGGCCGGCTGAACGGGGCTCTGCTGAGAGAGGGCCTGGTGGACGAGGTGCATGTGCTGATCCATCCCATGATGATAGGGGGGATGTCGCCGTCCAGCATGTTCCTGGCCCCTGACCTGGGATCGAAGGAGGGGAAAATCGCCCTGGAACTGGTACATGTGAGGAGGCCGAAGCCTGGCTACGTTTGGCTGAGGTACAAGGTGGCGAAACCGCTCGCAGAACCTTGATTTCCTAAGACTATCTATTGACAGCCGCCATGTCAGAAGTCTATTTCGCCGACCTTAGGGCGGACCGGGAGTCGCGCAACGTACCGTCCAAGATCGCCAAGCTATTCAGGGCCGCCGACCTGGCCAAGACCTTCGGAAAGGGGGACCTGGTGGCCATCAAGTCCCATTTCGGAGAGCCAGGGAGCCACACCTTCCTGAGGCCCCAGTTCTCCGCCAAGGTCGTGGAGCTGGTCGCCAAGAACGGGGGGAAGCCGTTCCTGACCGACTCCAACACTCTCTACAGAGGAGGCCGTTCCAACGCCGTGGACCATCTGAGCTCCGCGGCCAGGCATGGCTTCGTCCCTCCGGTGGTCAATGCCCCCCTGGTCATCGCCGACGGCCTGACCGGGAAGGACCAGAAGGAGGTGAGGGTGGACCTCAGGCACTGCAGGACGGTGAAGGTGGGCAGCGCCGCCGTCTACGCCGATTCCATCATCTGTCTTACGCATGTGAAAGGGCACATCATGACCGGCTTCGGCGGGGCGTTGAAGAACCTGGGCATGGGCTTCGGCTCGCGCGCGGGGAAGCTGGAGATGCACAGCGAGGTGCATCCCAGGGTGGACCGGGCGAAGTGCAATGGCTGCGGTCGATGCGCCCGCAGCTGCCCGGAGGACGCCATCTCCGTGGGCAAGGTGGCTATGATCGACAGAAAGAGATGCATAGGCTGCGGGGAGTGCTTCGTGACCTGCCTCAATGACGCCATCGACCCGGGCGAGGAGAGCACCAACGAGAGGTCCATGGAGAAGATCGTGGAGTACTGCTTCGGTATCATGAGCTCGAAGAAGGGCAGGCTGGGGTTCATCTCCGTCATCATGGACTTCACGC
>JALOTM010000089.1 GCA_025457905.1 Methanomassiliicoccales archaeon | reverse complement strand
ACCCATACTGGACGAGGAGGTCATGCGCCGCGCCGCCATCAGGGACGAGGAGATCTTCGCCCCGGTGCTGGACTACGCGGTGCAGTCGCGCAACCGCGTCCCCATCCACGAGGTCTCCTACGCCGAGCTGCGCTCCGGCGGCATCGAGATCGGGGGCAAGAGGGTGCGCACCTCCTCCCTCTCGTCGTACGCCAAGGCCCGGCAGGTGGCCGAGGCCCTCAAGGCCAGCATCCAGAAGGGCGAGTTCCTGCTCACGGAGAAGGTGGCGTCCCTGCCCGAGGAGCGGTCCATGGGGGCGTTGGACCTGCACTCCCGCGAGGAGGTGGCCTGATGGCCGTGCGCAAGTACCACCTGACCTTCACCCCGGAGAACGTCTCCGAGCCGGTCACCTACCGCCTGGTCAAGGAGTTCGACGTCATGATCAACATCCTGCGCGCCGAGGTGGACGAGGCGGGCGGGAGGCTCATGATCGCCATGGAGGGCAGCGGCATCCAGATCGAGCGCGCCATCCGTTACCTGGAGGCCTCCCACGTCCAGGTGCAGGAGCTAAAGGAGTTCATCCGCAAGGACGACTCCCGCTGCACCAACTGCGGGGCGTGCGTGTCCATCTGCCCGGTCAAGGCCTTCGTGATGGACGGGCGCACCTTCAAGGTGGCCTTCCTCAACGAGAAGTGCATCGCCTGCGGCATGTGCGTGGACGCCTGCCCGCCCGGGGCCATTAGGCTGAGGGCGCAGGTCTGAGCCACGAAGGGCTTATCTAGCCGTCCCGCGCATTGACGGCGAGGCCTACAGGCCTCTGGGGAATGCGAATGAAGGGCTTGGTCCATGTAATCTTAGCGGGAGCGGCGGCACCTGGCGCGCCGGCATCCGCTCCGAAGAAGAGCAACAGGATGCTGATACTGGTCGTGGCGGCGATACTAGTGGTGGCGGTGGTGGCCGCGGCCGCCATCCTTCTCCTGTCGCCCTCGCCCGCGGAGGCGGAGAGGGAGTACCAGGACGGAGACTACCTGAACTACCGGGTGACAGGCTGGTACGGCGAGTCGGAGGTGGACGGCTGGGCCAACATGACCATGAACACCGTCACCTCCAGCCTGGTGACGATCACCATGCACTACACCGGCGTGCCCACCGCCAGCGACTATTCGGACAGCTTCACCTACACCTACGTGGACGGGGTGTGGAAGAGCCCCGCCCTGACCGGGGAGGCCATGGACTCGCAGTCCAACCTCCTGGGCGAGGAGGAGGTGGTCACGGCCTACGGCACGGTCAGCTGCGACTGGTACCAGATGTCCCTGACCACCGGCGTCTACGAGTACTACGTGGCCAAGGGCACCGGCACCCCGGTCAAGCTGGAGGTCACCTCCACCGGCCTGCACTACGAGATGACCCTGGAATCGACCAACGTGGACTGGGTCAAGGACCTCTGAGCGTCGAGACCGTCCGGCCTGGCCGGGCCGGCGGTGGTAAGTTTATTATCGGGCTTTGGCGATGCCCCTCCACCGCGTGAAGCGGAGGTCATCATATGCGCGCCAAGATGCTGTCTTTCCTGCTGATGTCCGTCCTGACGATGTTCCTAATCCTGTCCATCGCCTCCCCGGTCCTGGCCGAGGAGGGCGGTGAGGTGCACGAGGAGGAGCACGAGACCCCTGGCAGCGAGAACGGCCTCATCGTGGCGGTGGGCGGCGCCATTGGCGTCTATGGCCTGATATTCTTCCTGGTCTTCCGGATCCTGAGCAAGAGGAAGAAGGCGCAGGTCAAGCAGTGACCTCAAGATCCGTCCTTCCATACGTCCGTGAGCACTTCCAGCTCGGCGAGACTGCCGTCACCGTCCTGGCCGAGGAGCGCTTCCTCCAGGCGGCCAAGGACTCCATCTTCTCCTCGAGGGAGGCGCTGCAGCGGCATATATCCAAGGACCCTTTCTTCCGCGACATCTTGGAGCCCTATGACGCCCCGCGCGGCTCCCCGGAGATAGTCAGGCGCATGTGCGCCGCCTCGGCCAAGGCCGGCGTGGGGCCCATGGCCGCGGTGGCCGGGGCCATCGCCCAGGCGGCGGTCAGGGCCATGGTGAAGGAGGGGGCGGGCCATGCCGTGGTGGACAACGGCGGGGACATCGCCATGCACCTGGCCGAGGAGGTGGACGTGGGCATCTACGCGGGCGAGTCGGGGTTGAAGGGGCTTGGCCTCAGGTTCCCCGGCAACGGCCGTCACGTCAGCGTGTGCACCTCCTCCGGAACGGTCGGCCCCTCCATCTCCTTCGGCATCGCCGACGCCGCCATCGTCATCGCCGAGGACGCGGCCCTGGCCGACGCCTGCGCCACCCGGCTGGGGAACGAGGCGCAGAGCCCCGAGGAGGAGGCCATGGCGTCGGCCCTGGAGGAGGTCATGGGCATAGACGGGGTGGACGGGGCGCTTCTGGTGATCGGGGACAGGCTGGCAATGCGGGGCCACGTCCCTCAGCTGGTCAAGGTCCGCCTGGAACCGGGGGCCATATCCCGGCTGCGGTTCTAGCCCGTTCGCAGGTCATTCCCCCTCGACGGTGGGCGGGAGCGCCACCACCAGGGTGCTCTTCAACCTCAGCGCGATCCCCCGCTCCTTCTTGTCCAGGAAGCGCGCCCGGCGCCTGCCCCACCTTCCCTCCATTATGACCAGCTCCACCTTCCTGTCCTCCGCGAACAGGGTGAGGTCCTTGCCGGTCTCGCGCACCAGCAGCACCATGGGCTTCATGCGACGGATGACCGCCCACGGGGGCAGGGAGCGGAACACGGAGAGCTCCCTGCCGGCGTCCACCAGCGAGTCCGGTCGGTAGATGGAGTACATGGGCACGGCCTGGGGGAGCTCCACCACCTTGGCTGCCACGACGTCCACGTCCGGGAAGTTGGTGCCAGCGGTGAGCGCCTCGGCCAGCTCGAAGGGCTGCCCCTTCGGCTGCCTCAGCACGGGAATGAGGAGGCGCGGGCCGTGGTCCAGGGGCAATGCGGCCGCCGGCCAGTTGCCAACCAGGTCCACCTTGCGGTCCTGGAAGCCGCCCAGCCACGCGAAGGAACGCATGGCCCTGCGCCGGCTCAACATGACCTCCCTGGGCACTGGAACCACCAACCGGTCTGCGGTGGTGGCGCGCACCGCCTTGCCCAGGCTCGCGGACAGGGTCTTGGAGCGCAAACCGCTGGGAAGCCTCAGGTCCCGATACTCGTAGGGGACGCCCAGCCTGCGTGAGCATTCCTCGATCTCCGACTCGGATCGGCGCATCGCCTCGCTTCCCAGGCCGGGCGGCAGGGCCCTCAGGAAGATTATCCGAGATCCTTCCGTGAGGGCCAGGCTGAAGGCCACGCGCACGGCGTTCTGCTCCGATCCCTTCATGAGGAGCGGCACCGCGATGGGCGATGACGACTCCAAGAACGCTGGCCGGTTCAGCTGGTCGGCCATTCCAGGGCCAGCCGCCAGGGTCGGAAGGGGCGTGGCCAGCCGAGCCGTCACCGGGGCCTCGGGCATGTAGTAGCTCCTAAGGACCAGCTTCCTGGCCTCCTCAACCAGCACCACCACCGGGACGATGACGTACAGCAGGAGCAGGCCCTGCCAGGGTATGGGATGGGCGGAGAAGAGGTCGGCCACTGGCGGCGCATAGATGATTACCAGCAATGAAAGGAAGGAGGCTGCCACCGCGAACGGAAGCCAGCGGTTATGAGAGCCCTTCCTGGCCAGGACGGAGACGCAGCTGGTGCGGACCGCGATGAGGGTCCCCAGTTGCCCAGCCATGATGGCGGCCATGGTGAAGGTCGTCCCCTGGAGATACGCCGTCTGGTCCGGTACTGCCGACATCCCTAGCGCCCACCCTGCCTCGCCCCAGGCCTGGAAGCACCAGAACAGGGCCGCGGCGCCGATGATCAGCCCGATATAGGCGGATCGCGAGAGTGCCCCGAGGCTGAAGAGCCGCACCTCCTTGTTGCGGGGAGGCCTCTGCATTATCCCCGGCTCAGGCGGGTCCAGGGTCAGGGCCAAGGAGGTCGGGATCTCCAGGATGAGGTCGATGGCCAAAATCTGCACCACCGCCAGCGGAAGGGGGGTGCCGAGCAGCACGAAGATGATGAAGGTCAGCAGCTCGGCGAAGTTGTGCGTGTACACGTACACGATGAACTTCCTCAGGTTCTCGAACACCGAGCGCCCCGTCTCTATGCCGTTCACTATGGAAGCGAAGTTGTCGTCCAGCAGCACCATGTCCGCGGATTCCCGCGCCACGTCCGTGCCGGAGAGGCCCATGGCCACGCCGATGTCCGCCTCTAGCAGGGCAGGAGCGTCGTTCACCCCGTCCCCGGTGACGGCCACGGTCTCGCCCTTGGCGCGCAGCGTCCTCACCACGCGCAGCTTCTGCTCGGGGGAGATGCGGGCGAACACCAGCTCCTGGCGATCTAAGGCGCGGTTGAGCTCCTGGTCGCTGAGACGGGCCAGGTCCCTGCCGGTGAGCACGGCGCTGTCCTCCGAGCTGATGATGCCCACGTTACGGGCGATGGCTTCGGCGGTGAGCTCGTGGTCGCCGGTGAGCATGAGCACCCTCACGCCCGCGGCCCGTGCCTGGCGCACGGCCTCTGGTGTCTCCGGCCGGGGAGGGTCGAGGATGGCCACCAGGCCCACGAAGGTCAGTTGGGCCTCGACCTCCTCCGAGGTGAGCTGAGCAGGGACGGCCGGAAGCTTCCTGACGGCTAGCGCCAGGACCCGGTAGGCCTGCCTAGCGAAGTCGTTGATCTGATGGAGGATGGCTTCGCGCATAGCCTCGCTCAACGGCCTCACCGTCCCGTCCCAGTAGGCGCTCGTGCTCCGGGACAGGATTTCCATCCCCGCCCCCTTCACGTAGGCCGTGACCGAGCCGTTCTGGTCGCGATGCACAGAGCTCATCATCTTGCGGTTCGACTCGAAGGGAATCATGCCAAGGCGTGGATGCGTCGCCAGGGCGTCGCAGCCCTGCGCCCCGGCCTTGGTGGCCAGGACCAGCAGGGCAGCCTCCGTCGGGTCCCCGATGGCCGACCAGCGGGACTTCCTACGGTCGAGAGGGGGTATGACCGTCGAGGTGTTGGCCAGGCAGGAGACCTCGCACAATCGGCGGAGGTCCTCCCTGTCCTCGATGGTGACCTTCGAACCGCCTAGGAGCACAGCCCCCTCGGGCTCGTAGCCCTCCCCGGTGACCTCGAGCTCCGAGCCTCCCATCCAGATGCGCCGGACAGTCATCTGGCCTTCGGTTATGGTGCCAGTCTTGTCCGTGCAGACTACCGTGACGCTGCCTAGCGTCTCCACCGAGGACAACCGCTTCACGATGACATTGCGCCGGGACATGGCCAGGCTGCTCAGGGCCAGAGCAAGGGTGAG
>JALOTM010000088.1 GCA_025457905.1 Methanomassiliicoccales archaeon | reverse complement strand
CACCCCCGCCCCCGGCCAGAGGACGGCGCGAGTGATCCCCTCGCCCTTCAGGCTGTCGATCCCCGCCCTCACATCATAGACGTTCACGCCCATGGCCTCGCAGTACAATGCCAGCTGGTTCACGGCCGCTATCTGCAGATCCCGGAAGGTGTTCTCGGCGGTCTTGGTGACCTCCGCCGCCGTGGCCGTCATCCTGATTATCCTGCCCTTGGTCAGCACGGGGGCATAGAGCTCCACGGCCCGCTCGGTGCTGGCCTCGTCTATGCCGCCCACGATCCGGTCATGCTCCCTGATGTTCCTCAGCAGGCGCCCGACCATCACCCTCTCCGGCGCATGCGCCAGGGCGAAGTCCTCGCCCGCGGTGAGCCCCGACTCCTCCTCCAGGATCTGGCGGGCCATGCCCTCAGTGGTGCCAGGCGTGATGGTCGACTCCAGAACCACCAGCATCCCCGGTCGCAGGTGCTTGCCCACGTTGCGGATGCCCTCGTTCAGGGCGGTGAAGTCAGGCTCCAAGTCCTTGGGGTTGGCGAAGGGCGTCTGGATGGCCAGCGCAACCGCGTCCAGCTCGGATATCCTCGAGAAGTCGGAGGTGCAATGGAACTTGCTGCCCGCGACCACCTTCTTGAGCAGCTCCTCCAACCCTGGCTCCTCGCCCTTCAGGGGGCTCTCGCCCCGGTTCAGCATGTCGATCTTGTAACCTGACGAGGGGGACGCGCGCTGGAACCCCAGGACCATGTCGAACTTCTCCGAGTCTGCGAAGAGGGCGGCGGCGGGGATCCCGACGTATCCCATGCCTATCACGCCGATCCGCCTGATAGGCCCCCTCTTGGTCAGCAACGATTGCAGTCTTCCCGGCATGACGACCCTACATGAGCGTGCCTGACTTAATGATTATTAATTCGGCCCACGCGCCCAACCGCCCCTAGCTACCCTGTCAGGTGCCAAGCCGGTCCAACGCCTCCCGGATGTCCGCCTCCGTTATGCCGTGGTGAGTGACGAACCGCACGAGGTTCCTGCCGAAGGAGGAGCACAGGATACCGTTCCTCTTGGCCCGGGCGATGTAGTCGGCGGCCTTGGCGGGCGAGGTGTCCGCCACCACGATGTTGGTCTGGACCGTGGCCATGTCTATGCTCAGCCCTTGGGCAGCCAGGCCCTTGGCCAGCAGCCTGGCGTTGTCATGATCGTCCTTCAGGCGACCCACCATGCGCTCCAAGGCCACGATCCCCGGGGCGGCGATGATGCCCGCCTGCCTCATCCCCCCGCCGATGATCTTGCGGTTCTTGCGCGCCCGCTCGATGAACTCCCTGTCGCCCACGATCACCGAGCCTACCGGGCAGGAGAGCCCCTTGGAGAGGCAGAAGGTAATGCTGTCCACGTGGCGGGCGTAGTCCCTCGGCTCTACGTCCAGGGCCACGCAGGCGTTGAAGATGCGCGCCCCGTCTATGTGCACCCTCATGCCGCGGTCGTGGGCGGAGGCGGCCACCTCCTCCACCTGGCGAGGGGTCCAGCAGGTCCCGCCCGCACGGTTGTGCGTGTTCTCGATGCAGACCAGGGAAGGGTTGGGGAAATGCAGCTCGCGGCCGCGGTACGTCGATTCCAGCTGCTCCGCGCTGTAGACTCCCCTCGTCCCCTTGATGAGCCGCGGCAGGACACCGGCCACGGCGCTGAGCCCTCCCACCTCATAGAAATAGACGTGCGCCTCCGCCTCGCAATACAGCTCGTCCCCGTGGCGGCAATGGGTCATGACCGATACCAGGTTGCCCGCCGTGCCACTGGGCACCAGGAGACCTGCCTCCCTGCCGAAGCGACGGGCGGCCATCTCCTCCAGGCGGATGACGGTGGGGTCCTCCCGGGCCACGTCGTCCCCCAGCTCTGCGGAGGCGATGGCCTCCATCATCTCCGGCGTGGGCAGGGTGAATGTGTCGCTGCGCAGGTCGATCTTCCTCATCTGGTCATCCCTCCAATGTGAACTTCTTACCAGTCCTGAGCGACTGCAGCGCCGCCTCGCAGAGCTTGAGGTCTGCCCAGGCGTCCTCGCCGCCGGCGCACGGGCGCCCACCCGTCTCCGAAGCGCGCAGGAAGTCCTCCAGCTCGCGCCTCAAAGGCTCCTCTTTGCGGACGGATACCCGTCGCACGTCGTATTCCAGGGGAACGCGGAAGGCGTCCGCGGCGTCGAACTCCTTGATCGTGGATGATGATATCTCCATGCTCTGGTCCATATAGTCCAGCTGCACAAAGCCCCCGCTGCAGGTGAGGGAGACCTTGCGCACCTTCATGGGCGTGAGCCAGTTGACCTCCAGGTAGGCCTCGAGCCCGCCCTTGGTCTCCACCAGCATGCTGGCATGGTCCTCGTAGGTGGGGTTGGAGAACCTCCCTCCCAAAGCGAAGACGGACCTGGCCTCCTCCCCGGTGAGGTAGCGCAGCACGTCCACGTCGTGTATCCCCAGGTCCATGATGACGCCCACGTCCCTTATCCTCGCAGGGAACGAGGACACGCGCCGCGAGGCGAAGGATATGGCCTTCCCGAAACGCCCCGCCTGCAGGGCCTCCCTCGCCGCCCCCACCACCGGGTTGTGGCGCTCCACGAACCCTGCGGCCAGGGTGACGCCCTCCCGCTCCGCCTTGCGGCATAGGTCGGCGGCGGTCTCGGACGAGCCGGTGAAGGGCTTCTCCACCAGCAGGCCCCTCCCCGCCCCTATGGCCTTCTCTGCGATGTCATGGTGGGTGGAGGTGATGGTGCAGACGCTGACGGCGTCCACCTCGGAAAGCATCCCTTCCACGGAGTCGAAGGCCTTGGTGCCGAAGCGCTCGGCGACCTTCTTGCACTGGGCCCGGTCCAGGTCGTAGACCCCGACCAGCTCGGCGGTCTCCGAGTAGATGCGGGCGTGGTTCTGGCCCATGGAGCCGACCCCTATCACCCCTACCTTGAGCATGGACCTCGATAAGTAATCGGGATATTTACGCTTCGCGCCGCTGGCCAGGGCGTGCTCGTTATCGATGAGTTGCCAGGCCGAGAGGGCAACATTAATCAGAGGCGTTATCAATCCGGTCCTGATGAAGAGATCCCTGATGGAGATACTGGCCTGCCCCAAGTGCAAGCACCATCCCCTTGACCTGAAGGTGACCAAGGAGGAGAAGGGAGAGGTCCTGGAGGGCGTGATCACCTGCTCCAGGTGCAGGATAGACTATCCCATCGAGGACGCCATCCCCAACATGCTGATCCCCGAGGAGCGCTGAGCTAGAGCTTTTGCAGCGCTTCCTTGATGCGCCCCATCCCCTCGGTCAGGTCCTGCCTCGAGGCCGCGTAGGAGATCCGGACGTGGCCCTCCCCCGAGGGCCCGAAGCTCGACCCGGGCGTCACGGCCACATTCGCCTCCTTAATGAGGTACATGGTCAGGTCCTCGGAGCTCATCTTCACCGAGTAGCGGGGGAACATGTAGAACGCCCCCTTGGGCTTTGGGCAGCTCATCTGGGGGATCCCCTCCAGCAGGCGATATACGAGGTCCCGCCTAGCATGGAACTCCCGGATCATGGCCCTCACGGACTCCTGGGGGCCGAGCAGGGCCTCCACGCCGGCCACCTGGGCGAAGGACGTGGCGTTGGTGACCGACTGGGTCTGGAGCTTGCCAATCTCCTTGGTGATGTCCGGCGGGGCGATCACCCATCCGAGCCGCCAGCCCGTCATGGCATAGGTCTTGGAGAAGCCGTTGAAGGTGATGGTGCGCTCGAACATCCCCGGCTGCGCGGCGAAGGAGTGGTGCCTCCCTTCGAAGATTATCTTCTCATAGGTCTCGTCCGAGAGCACCACCAGGTCATGGTCCTTGGCCAGATCGGATATGCCCCGGACGTCGCTCTCCTCCGCCACCGAGCCAAGGGGGTTGGACGGTGAGTTGCTGAGGACCATTCTCGTCCTCGGGGTGATGGCCTCCGCCACGCCCTCCGGAAGCATCCGATAGTCGTCCTCCGGCCGCACCTTGACGAACTTGGGGACCCCCCCGGCCAGCCTCACTAGAGCCTCGAAGGTGCCCCAGGCCGGGTCGGGGAGGATCACCTCGTCGCCCTCGTCCACCATGGCCAGGGAGGCCATGAAGAGAGCATGCTTGGTGGGGGTGATGATGACGTGCTGCGCCTCGCAGGGGATCCCGTTCTCCTTCCTTGACTTGTCGGCCACGGCCTTGCGCAGCTCGGGTATCCCCGAAGAGGGCGTGTAATGCGTGAAATGGTCCTGCAATGCTTTGATGGCCGCCTGGGTTATGTTCTCCGGAGTGGGGAAGTCCGGCTCGCCCACGGAGAACGAGATCACATCGACGCCCTCGGACTTCAACCTGCTAACGAGATTGGAGATGCGGACCGTCCCCGACTCGGGGACGCGATGCATGCGCTCGGCTACCATCCCAGAGGCCATGCCGACGAGCGTATTTTAGGCTTTGCAGAATCGGTTCTTGGTCTGTTTTAATGCATTATTAATGTATATTATTGTTCAATAAAGTACTAATAAATTCATTTCATGCAAGGTTCAAATATGATATGGGTATTAGAGCAGGTGGTGACCTAAAATGCCTTTCGAACTGGACATGACCAAGCTCCGCTTCGGAACCGAGCTGGTCAAGAGGGGTTTCGCAAAGATGCAGCAGGGCGGTGTGGTCATGGACGTGACCAATGCCGAGCAGGCAGGTATAGCCGAGGACGCGGGCGCAGTGGCCGTCATGGCCCTGGAGCGCGTCCCTGCCGACATCCGCGCCCAAGGTGGCGTGGCCCGCATGGCCGACCCGGTCAAGATCCTGGAGATCATGGACAACGTCACCATACCGGTGATGGCCAAGTGCCGCATCGGGCATTTCGTGGAGGCCCAGATCCTCGAGTCCCTCTCGGTGGACATGATCGACGAGTCCGAGGTCTTGACCCCGGCCGACCCGTTCTACCATGTCGACAAGCGCAAGTTCCGCGTGCCCTTCGTATGCGGCGCTAGGGACCTGGGCGAGGCGTTGAGGCGCATCGACGAGGGCGCGGCCATGATCCGCACCAAGGGCGAGGCCGGCACCGGCAACGTCATCGAGGCCGTGCGGCACCAGCGCATGATAATGTCCCAGGTGCGCGAGCTCAAGGGCAAGGAGTCCGAGGAGCTCATGTCCATCGCCCGCAAGATCGAGGCCCCGCTCTACCTGGTAAAGGAGGTGGCGGAGCTGCAGAGGCTGCCGGTCATCAACTTCGCGGCGGGGGGCATCGCCACCCCGGCCGATGCGTCCATGATGATGCAGCTGGGCTCTGACGGGGTTTTCGTTGGATCGGGCATCTTCAAGTCCGACAACCCCGAGGAGAGGGCCAAGGCCATAGTGGAGGCCGTCACCAACTACGACGACCCGAGCG
>JALOTM010000087.1 GCA_025457905.1 Methanomassiliicoccales archaeon | reverse complement strand
TTCTCCACGAACACGCCCGGCTCGTCAGGCGCCCCCATGTTGGAGGTGTTCAGGCCTGGCAGGCACCTCACACGGGGGTACATGGCCTGCACCGTCTGCGCACCCACGCCGCAGGCCAGGGAGAGCACGGCGTCCTTCCCCTCCAGTAGAGGGGCCATGGCCGAGACCCACTCCCCCTCGCACTGCCTCTCCACGGTGACCTCCTCCACCGTCCATGGCTTGGACTCCAAGGCCGCCCGCAGGCGCAGCGCCTCGGCCAGGATGGCCACCTCCCTCTCCCCTCCGGCGTGGCATACGGCCACGCAGGAGCGGCATCCGGCAACGAGGATGCGCTCTTGCCCCTCCAGCATCTTGAATATCTCCTCCAGCGGTTTCTGTGCCCCGATGATCATGCTCTCGCCTCCAGCGGGCTGGGCCCCAGCTCCCTCGCCCTTCTCACCATCTCCTCGGCCATCTCCCTCGCCTTCCAGGCCTGGTCGGAGGAGAGATGGAAGATCTCCAGCCGCCGCCCGTCCATCCCCACCTGGGCCAGGATGCGCCGGGCCTGCTCCACCCTCTTGCCTGCCTCCAGGTTGCCATAGAGGTGATGGCAGTTCCCCTCCAGGCATCCGGCCACGAAGACGGCGGCCGCACCCTCGCGGAACGCCCTCAGGATATGAACGGCGCCCAGCCGGCCCAGGCAAGGAAGGGCGATGAGCGTGACCTCGGACGGGAGCGGAAACCTCCTCTCCCCGGCCAGGGTGAAGGCGGCCGCGCCACCGTGCTCGCAGACGAACCCGATTACCTTCATGATGGCCTCCTGGTGACGATGCCGATCTGGGCGTCCAGCTGGGCGTCGCTACAGAGATGCATCTTGATGGCCTGGCTGGGGCAGAGCGGGGCGCAGGCGCCGCAGCCCTGGCAGCGCTCCAGCAGCACCTCGGCCTTTCCCCTGGCGCCGATGCGCGGAGCGGAGTAGGGGCAGATGCGCACGCAGCTCAGGCACGCCGAGCACCTCTCCTGGTCCACCTCGGCCACCATTCCTCCGAGTACCGTCTCGCCGCGCAGGAGCTCGCCGGCCCGCGCCGCTACGGTGGCGGCCTCGCGCTCCAGGTCCTCCAGGACCATGTTCCCCACCCGATGGCGGCAGGCGAACACACCGGCCCGTACCGTCTCCCCTGGCCTCAGCCGGGACTCGATGGAGAGCAGCTCGCCCTTCTCGTCCTGCGGCAGACCGAACGCCCGGGCCAGTCTCTCCGCCCGGGGCACGGAAACGCTGTCCACTAGGAACAGGTCCGCCTCCAGCTCCGTCCGGCCCAGCAAGGGGTCGAGGAAGCTGACCTTCGAAGGGGGGCTGCCCTCCAGCACGGGCTCCCCATCCAGCCTATAGAACATCACGCCCGCGGACTGGGCCTGGCGCTGCAGTGACTCCATGCCGCCCAGCGCCCTCACCTCCCTCCCCAGGAGCGACAGCCTCATGTCAGGGTACAGCCTGAGCGCCTCCAGGGCGAACACCATGCCTCGGGGCGTGATGCACGAGCAGCCGGTGCCCGAGCTCTTTCCTCCGGGGAGAACGATCACCGACCTCGCGCCTCTACCCTGGGCATCGGCGGCGCTCACTGCTTCCCCTCGCAGATCCCTCAGTTCCAGGTCCGGCTCGGGCGCCAGGACGACCGCTCCGTAGGTCTCGACGGACGGACCGCCAGGGCCCTCGGTGACCAGCTCAAGTCGGCCTGGCTCGCCGTCACAGCACCTTACAGCCCGGGACCTCAGGACCCTGGCGCGTTCGGGGACCGAGGCCATGGCACGCATGGCCCTCCCAGCCTCGGAATCGTCGATGAAGAGACATCTTGGGGGTTTCCACAGGTGCTCCTCGGAGAGGAGCATGTCCACCTCCAGTCCTTGGTCCAGCAGCTCCCTGGCTGCCAGGACGGCGGAGAGCCCGTCCCCCACCACCGCCACCCGACGCGAGGAGGGCTCAAGGATGCGTTGGGGAGGAGGGGCCCAGAGCATCATCTTCTCCACCGCCATCGCCACCGATGTCTTGGCCTTCTCCAATGCCGGTCCAGGGGCATGGACGTAGGCCGCACCCTCGCGGACGTCGACCGCCTCGATGGCGAACCTGTCCAGGCCAGCACGCTCGGCGATGCGAGCGTGCAGCGCGCCCTTGGTGCGCGGCGAGCAGGCGGCGACGACGGAACGGTCGGCGCCGGACTCTTTCAGGAAGGCGACCGCCTCCTCCTCCCCTGGTTCGGTGCAGATGCGGTGCACCACGCCGGCCCGGGCCACGCCTGGCAGGGCTGCCGCATGGTCCGCCAAGGCCTTCGGGTCGAAGACCATGTCCTCGCCCGCCGCCCAGGAGCAGATGATGACGGCCACCTTGGCTTGGCTCACCTAAACCCCTCCAGCAGCGCGAGCGCCCGCGTAGCGGCGGCCGAACCGTCCTTGGCGCTGGCCACGATGTCCTTGGGGCCGGAGCAGGACCCTGCCAGGAATACGCCCGGGCGGGTGGACGTCCAGGCGTCTCCCTGCGACCTCATGAAGCCGAAGTCGTCCAGTCCGACCCCCAGGGACCTGGCCAGGTCCTTCGCCCCCGGGGAGGGGACCAATGCCAAGGCCAGGACCACCATGTCGAAGGCCCTCTCCTCCAGGGCGGCATCGCCCTCGGCCGCGAAGCGCACCGTTGGCTTGCCGCCCTCGCCGGCGCATATCTCCGAAGGCCGAGAGCGCACCAGCTCCACCCCCTCCTGTCCCGAGGCCCAGAGGCGGATGTTCTCCCTCGGGTCGTGAAGGCGGAGGTCCATGAAGAGGAACGAGATGCGGCAGGAGGGGTGCTTGGCCCTCACCGCCTGAGCGAGCTTGAACGAGGATTTGCAGCAGTAGGCCGAGCAGTAGGGGGCAAAGCGCGCGTCCCGGGACCCGACGCACTGAACGAAGGCGAGCGTGGACGGCGCCATCCCGGTCGAAGGCACCAGGATGCTTCCCGATGAGGCTAGGGAGCGCTCAAGCTCCAAGGAGGTGACCACGTCCCTCATCTCGCCGTGGCCGAGCCGCCTCTCCAGGGAGGGGTCGAAGGGCTCGGCCCCAGTGGCGCATATGACCGCGCCGACCTGGAGGACCTCCCGGTGAGAGGAAGAGCCCTGGACCAGGAGACGGAGATCGCCCGCTCCCCCTTCCAAGGACACGACCTCCACGCCCCTCCTCCTCTCGATGGAGGGCGAGGCCTTGACCATGTCCACCTTGTCCCTGGCCAGGCAGGAATCGCAGCGAACGCAGCGGTCCACGCCCTTGCAGCCCAGCTGGGCGCAGAGACCCCCCAAGGACCTCTCCCGCTCCAGGACGAGGGAGGGTACGCCGCGCTCGGCCAGGCTCAATGCCGCGGTCAGGCCGGCCACGCCCGATCCGATGATGGCCACCTTGCGCACTGGGACCGTCCTGACGGTCGAACGGGGATCCAGGGTCGCGGCCTGCCCCTCCGGCGCCGCACGGTCCAGGGCTCTCATTGGCAACGCTCTTGCGAGAACCGATGCGTTATTTATAGGTTGCCAGACTTCCCGGCCGGAAAAAGGTTATGGGCCCGGCCACCATTCCCGTGATGATGCGGTTGGTGGCCTTCACCGTGGACGTGGACCGGGACGTGAACCTCCCCACGCCAGGCAAGCGGCAGGCCTGCTCCAAGTGCCATGACGGCGACCGCGAGGAGGTCAGGTTCTCATCCTCCGCCAGGGGCCTCCGTCTGATCGTCGACCTGCTGGAGGAGGTGGGGATCGAGGCCACCTTCTTCCTCGAGGGGGACACGCTCCTGCACCTGGCCAGGGAGATGGACGTCAGGGAGCTTCTCTCCCGCCACGAGGTGGCGTGCCACGGGGTATGCCATGAGGATATAACCGGCGGGTCCACCGGCGCCCCGCTCACCGGCCCCGAGATCTCGGAGATGCTGGACCGCTCCCGCGACATCCTGCGGCAGGTGTTCGCCCGCGATCCAGTGGGCTTTCGAGCTCCGTATCAGCATATCGACCAGAGGACGCTGTTCCTATTGCAGAAGAAGGGCTTCTCGTACGATTCCTCGGTCACCAGGGCCATCGACGAGGAGGATGACAGCATCCGGCCCTGGAAGGCGGCCGGGGACCTATTGGAGATACCTGTGGCCAGCGGACGCGACCAGGCCGGGAGGAGGATCGTCTCCTACCTGTGGCCGATGCATGAGGGCAAGCGCATGCCCGACGACTACCGCCACCTGGCCGCATCGGTCCACGAGGGCGCCCTGGTCCTGGCGACCCATAGCTGGCACGTGGTGGAGACATACAACCGCGGCCTCCTGGGAGATACCTCCATCGAGGTCAGCCTTAGCAACCTGCGCAGGGTCCTGGAGGGGGCCAGGGAGGAGGGCATGGAGTTCCTCACCCTGAAGGAGATAGCCGAGGCCTGGCAGGCATGAGCGCTCCCCCCTCTGCCTCAGGGAGCCACGGTTGCAGCACGGCCATCAGCATGGCGTGGGAGAAGCTCGTTGAGAGGAACGTGGACCAGGTCGCCACGTTCTCGGGGGCCAGGCGGGATGGCGCGAGCTTGCACCTTCCGTTCTTCGAAACCGTCCTGACGGTGGACGAGGCGAGGCGGAAAGTCGGGCTCGAGGGGATGGAGGCCGAGCCCTCGGTGTCGGTGCTGGCGCTGCACTACCTCCTGGGATGCGACGAGCACGCGCCGAGTGGAAGGCTCATCTCCTTCGGCGAGGCCCCTGGGGGGGACGCCTACCTGAGGGCCTTCCGCGCCAGGACCATCGAAAGGATAGCGAGCGAGTTCGCCTCCAGGCCATGGGGCCTGGTGGAGGCGGGCAGGCGCGTCAACGGGGCAGAGTTCCGCCTGGGCTCCTTCGCGGTGCAGGTCCTGGTGTTCCCCAAGCTGCCCGTCACCGTCGTCCTTTGGGAAGGGGACGACGAGGTCCCCGCCTCGGCCAATGTCCTCTTCGACTCCTCTGCGCCGGGCATCCTGGCCACCGAGGACCTGGCCGTGGCCGGGGCCATGGTGGCCTCGCGCCTCTCGAGGGTTTTCTCCAGGCTCAGTTCAGACCGATGATGCGGCCATCGTCGAACACGTCCATCTCCAGGGCGTTGGGCTCCGCCGGCAGCCCGGGTATGAGCATGATGTCCCCGCATATGGCGACCACGAACCCCGCCCCGGCGGACACTATGAGCTCCTTCACGGTCAGGGTCCAGCCCATCGGCGCCCCCTTCACCTTGGGGTCGTCGCTCACGGAGTGCTGGGTCTTGGCGATGCACACGGGAAGGCCTCCGAAGCCATTCTTCTCGATCCACTCCAGGTCCTTCTCGGCCTCGGCGTGGAACTTGATCTCCCCAGCGCCGTACATCTCCCGGGCCACGGTCTCGATCTTACGTCGA
>JALOTM010000086.1 GCA_025457905.1 Methanomassiliicoccales archaeon | reverse complement strand
CACGGGGAGGTGGAGCGCTTCAAGGAGGAGATACCGCTCTACAAGCAGGCGCAGCACCTGCAGTACACGCCCACCAACCAGGAGATCGAGCTCATCGTCAAGAACTGCCCGGTGTGCGTGGACGGCGAGGCCACGGAGGACGTGGAGATCTCCGGTTACCGGGACCTGCCCCGCATCGAGACCAACCGCGTCCGCGGAGGGGCCTGCCTGGTCATCGCCGAGGGGCTGTGCCAGAAGGCCCCCAAGCTGGAGAAGCACGTGAAGAAGCTCAACATGGATGGATGGCAGTTCATCTCTGACTACCTGGCCCTGAAGAAGAAGGACGCGGCGGAGGAGGCGGCGAAGGTCAAGCCCGACTTCAAGTACCTCAAGGACCTGATCGCCGGGAGACCGGTGCTGGGCCACCCGTCCAAGGCCGGGGGCCTTCGCCTGCGCTACGGGAGGGGGCGGACCACGGGGCTAGCGGCCATCGCCCTGAACCCGGCCACCATGTACGCTGTGGACGAGTTCCTGGCCATTGGCACGCAGATAAAGATCGAGAGGCCGGGGAAGGCCGGCGCGGTCACTCCCTGCGACCAGGTGGAAGGCCCCATACTGCTGCTCAACAACGGGGACCTGGTGCAGGCCAACTCCGTGCAATCCTTCCTGGAGCTGAAGCCCCGGGTGCGCGAGATCGTGGATCTGGGGGAGATACTCATCCCCTTCGGGGAGTTCGTGGAGAACAACCATGTGCTCGTGCCCGCGGGCTACACCCTCGAATGGTACAAGGTGGAGTTGCGCAGGGCGGCCGGGCAGCTGCCGGAGGGATGGGAGAACCCCCCTGGCTTCCAATCCGCCATGGAGCTATCTGGCAGGTATGGCGTCCCCCTGCATCCCAAGTACAACCTCTTCTGGTACGACGTCCCCCTGGCAGAGCTTCAGGTGCTGAGGGAGCACATCCTCGCCAAGGGGCGGGTGGAGGAAGGCAACCTGGTCCTGTCAGGCTTCCATGAGGTCAAGCGGACCCTGGAGGCGCTTGGGGCCCTGCACAGCATCAAGGGGGGCGAGCTGGTCGTCGAGCTGTACGCCCATCCCCTGCTGGCCGGCCTGGGCCTATCCGCCTCCGCCCGACCCACGGCCGTCAAGGAGCTGGTCGGCATCGATTCCATGGAGGCCGTCTCCAAGGCCATGGGGGTCAGGGTCCGTCCCCGGGCCGTGACCCGGATCGGGGCGCGAATGGCCAGGCCCGAGAAGGCCAAGGAGCGCAAGATGAAGCCCCCTCCCCACGTGCTCTTCCCCCTGGGGCTGAGCGGGGGCGCCCAGCGCCTGGTCAGCGAGGCGGTGAGCGGAAAGGAGGTGGAGACGGACGTGGGGGTGCGCACCTGCCCGGTGTGCAGCAAGACCACCTTCATGTGCAAGTGCGAGTGCGGCTCGCACACCCTCCCCACGGACTCCCCGAACAAGCAGGTCATCGACATAGGGGCCGTGCTGGAAGCGGCCATGCGCAACCTCGGCGAGAGCAACGTGGCCGAGATCAAGGGCGTGCAGGGGATGATCTCCAAGAACAAGACCCCCGAGCCCATGGAGAAGGGCATCCTGCGCGCCAAGCACGACATCTTCGTGTTCAAGGACGGCACCATCCGCTTCGACATGACCGATGTGCCGGTCACGCACTTCCGGCCCAAGGAGATAGGGCTGAGCCTGGAGCGGGCGCGCCAGCTAGGCTACCTTGTGGACATGGACGGCCGGGAGCTGGTCTCGGACGAGCAGCTGTGCGAGCTCAGGGTGCAGGACTACATCCCCTCGCGCTCCTGCGGAGACTACCTGGTCAAGGTGGCCAGGTTTATTGATGATATGCTGGAACGGTATTACGGATTGCCGGCATTCTACAAGGTGGAGGGGCGTGACGACCTAATCGGCCATATGGTCATAGGCCTGGCCCCGCACACCTCCGGCGGCGTGCTCTGCCGGCTCATCGGCTACACGGACACCAACGCCGGCTACGGCCATCCCTTCTTCCACGCTGCCAAGCGCCGCAACGCCGATGGGGACGAGGACTCCGCCATCCTGCTCATGGACGGGCTCATCAACTTCTCCCGCTCCTTCCTGCCCAGGACGCGCGGCGGCCTGATGGACGCCCCGCTGGTGCTCACCACCAGGCTGGACCCCAACGAGGTGGACAAGGAGGCGCACAACATCGACATGGCGCGGGAGTACCCGCTGGAGTTCTACCTCGCCACCCTGGAGTACAAGCATCCCAAGGAGGTCCAGGAGCTGATGGACCTGGAAGGGGGGAGGCTGGGCTCGGTGCTGCAGTACGAGGGCTTCGGCTTCACCCACGACACCAAGGACATCGGGGAGGGGCCCAGGGACTCGGCCTACAAGCTCTTCGAGACCATGGAGGAGAAGCTGGACGCACAGCTGCTGCTGGCCAAGAAGATCCGGGCGGTGGACGAGGTGGACGTGGTGTACCGCGTGGTCACCAAGCACCTCCTCCCCGACATGATCGGCAACCTGAAATCCTTCAGCGGGCAGAAGCTGCGCTGCACCAAGTGCAACGAGTCGTACAGGCGCATCCCCTTGTCCGGGAAGTGCTACTGCGGCAACAACCTCACGCTGACGGTGCACCAGTCCTCGGTGAAGAAGTACCTGGAGATCACCAAGGACATCAGCGAGCGCTTCGCCATCTCCCCCTATACAAGGCAGCGCATCGAGCTCATCGAGAAGTCCATCAACTCTCTCTTCGAGAACGACAAGGTCAAGAAGTGCAAGCTCTCGGACTTCATGTGAGCGCATCCGGCCCGAGCCCGACCGGGAGGAGGGCCCTACCCGTGGGCAGGTCCGGCCCGCGCCATCCGGCTCGCCACGATGCCCTTCTGGACCTCCCTAGCGATGCTCTGGAATCGGAGGGTGTGCACCCCGCTCAGCCGGAGAAGGTCGACCAGCCCGCCGTCGTTCTTGGACGCTTGTAGGATGGTGAAGGGCCATTCCGTCCTCCTCAATCCGCGCCTGGAACCGGTCTCCACCTCCATGCTGTTTATCTCGGAGCATTCGATGGACCTGCCCGGCCTGAATGGGAAAGGGCGCGTCCTCACCCTCATCAAGCCGCGCCAGATGACGATCTCGGTATGATTGAAGAGGTAGGCCAATGAGACATAGATGAGGTAGATGCCGACAGAGAGGAGGATGATGAAGATCACCATGGTCTCAAGGTCGGATCCGGTCGTGAAGTACAGAACGGAGAGGCATCCCCAGGCAAGGCACCAGAGAGTCCCGAAGCTCAGCGTCATATAGGCGTTCGTCCTCGGGTTCACCTTGAACGTACCGGCATTGGAGACGATCCGGTCGTACCCCACCCATTTGATGTCCACCCGCATCGGGGACTCACTGGCATGGCTTACGCCGTCAATCTCGATGCCACCATATCCCTGGCTGGTCCCGACTCCCAATCGCCCCACCATCCTGAGGATTGTCCGCTCTCGAAGATAAATGTTTTCCGCGGGCCCCCATGCACCTGGCCAGGCGGACGGACGTCGCTATTGGAGGACATACCAATACCATTTTATCCTGGCAAGACGAGGTCATCCCACGATGTGAGGAGGTCGTAATTTGGAGTGCATCTCCCACGACATCGTCATCATCGGAGCCGGGCTAGCGGGTCAGGCGGCCGCCTTGGCGGCCTCGCCGCATGCCGATACCGCCGTGTTCTCGAAGGTTCACCCCCTGAGGAGCCACTCCACCGCCGCCCAGGGGGGCATCAACGCCCCCTTCGGAAACGTCGGGGAGGACGATTGGAGGAAGCATGCCTTCGATACCGTGAAGGGCTCGGACTACCTCGCCGACCAGGACTCGGTAGAGGTCCTCTGCCGCAACATAACCTCGCGCATCATCGATGTCGACGCCTGCGGAGCCATATTCGACCGCCAGGCGGACGGAAGGCTGGCCCAGCGCCCCTTCGGGGGAGGAAGCTTCCCGCGCACCTGTTACGCCGGGGACAGCACCGGGCACGAGATCCTGGACACGCTGCATTCGCAGCTCATCAAGAACAACGTCAAGGTCTACTCCGAATGGATGGTGACCTCGCTGGTGGTGGAGGGGAACGTCTGCCAGGGAGCGGTGGCCATGGACCTGAGGAGCGGGGAGCGGCATCTGGTCCGGTCCAAGGCGGTCATCCTGGCCACTGGCGGGGCGGGCAAGGCCTACGAGAGGAGCACCAACTCCTATCCCTGCACTGGGGACGGCATCTCCCTGGCCTACAGGGCTGGGGCGGCCATCTGCGACATGGAGTTCGTCCAGTTCCACCCCACCACGTTGTTGGGCACGAACATCCTCGTGTCCGAGGCGGCCAGGGGCGAGGGGGGCATCCTGCTGAACGCCCAGGGCGAGAGGTTCATGCAGCGCTACGCCCCGAAGATGATGGACCTGGCGCCGAGGGACATCGTCACCCGGAGCATCCAGACCGAGTTGGAGCAGGGGAGGGGCGCGGGGGAGCAGGGCGACCATGTCTGGCTAGACCTACGGGCGCTGGGGCAGGGCGTCCTGCTGCAGAAGCTCCCACAGATATACAAACTGGCCCAGGACTTCCTGGACCTGGACGCCGCCGAGGACCTCATCCCAGTGCAGCCGGCCCAGCACTACACCATGGGAGGGGTGCGCACCAACAATGACGGCGAGACCTCGGTCCAGCGCCTGCTGGCCTGCGGGGAGTGCGCCTGCGTCTCGGTGCACGGCGCCAACCGCTTGGGCGGCAACTCGCTCGCGGACACGCTGGTCTTCGGGCATCTGGCAGGCGAGAGGGCGGTGGCCTTGGTGAGGAGGGGGGAGATGCCCATCGTCGACAGGCGGCATCTCGAGGAGGGGGAGAGGGATATCGACGCCCTGCTCGGGGAGGGCGGTGATTCGACAGTGGACATCCGGCGCAGGCTGGAGAGGATCATGTGGCGGAAGGTGGGGGTGTTCCGCAGCGGGCAGGACTTGGAGGGAGCCCTCCGGGAGATCCAAGAGCTCCAGGCCAGGTACGCCAGCGCCTCGGTCCCGGACGGGAGCAGGACCTTCAACACCCAGCTCATGCAGGCCATCGAGCTCGGGTTCCTGCTGGACACGGCGAATATGACCGCCCTGGGCGCCTCGCTCCGGCGAGAGAGCCGCGGCTCTCACTACCGCCGCGACTTCCCGCAGAGGGACGACCAGGGCTGGCTCAGACATACCATGTTCCGTTCCGTGGCGGGAAGGCTAGAGGTCTATTACGAACCTGTCCGGGTCACGCAGTACCAGCCAGAGAGGAGGTCCTATTGATGATCGAGGAAGGAGGTCTCGAAATGAGGAAAGCGAGGCTCAGCGTGTTCAGGTTCGATCCGGCCAAGGACGATCGTCCCCGCTACCAGTCATACGCCGTCCCCTTGACCAAGAACCT
>JALOTM010000001.1 GCA_025457905.1 Methanomassiliicoccales archaeon | reverse complement strand
TCCTATGCTCGGCTTGCTCTCGATCATATACACCTTGAATCCTGACTCTGCCAGGTCCAAGGCGGTCTGGACGCCGGAGATCCCTCCGCCGACCACCATCACCGATCCAGTCTTCTTTTCCATCTGCGCTCCTCCTTCAACTCATAGAAAACAATCCATTCGCAAAGGCCCCGGCGGAAGCGGGCGCGCGTTCTCGTGCCTCGCCTCGCAGTTGACCGATCTCGCCAAGACGAATTCGCTCATGGGTCAGCCAATCCTCCTCCCATAATCCATGTCCGCCCGCCCTCGGGCCGGCGAGACTCCATAGGCCCCCATGCGCCCGCCGCATGGCAAACCGAGGCCCGTGAAGCCGCCCTTCCCTTCGAGCGAGGCCAACCTACCGGGGTAGGAAGCCCAGCCACATCGCTGTGGGGGCTGTCTCCCGGATTAAGGCTACCATATTTCAACGTTTTGTAAGTTACATATGGGGACATTGATGCATGCGACCTGTTCCCCCCTTGCAATCATCGTTTATAAGCCCTTCGATATTTCGTGTCCCTGCCTTGGAAGCAAGTCAGGGTGTCACGCTGGCCATTGTTAACGCTGGTTAAATCCATGGACGGAGGATGGCCCCTTAGGAACATCGGTATCTACCTCGGATGATAATCAATTCCGGTATCCGGGGGATAGGTCGTTTTATTCCTCCATGGGATTGGACAGGACGTGATAGCAGAGCTGCTCCTGGCCTCGGCCCTGGGGGCGCTGGCCTTGGCATCGGCCATAGCGCTGAGGAAGAGCCTGGGCCAGGGCCCCGGCCCGAGCCTCCGGGGGGCGGTGGAGGGTCAGGCCAAGCGCCTGAGGAAGGTGCTGAGGAGGCCCCACCGCCCCTTGGAGCGGCCGAGGGTGATGGTGCAGGGTCCCAAGGTCAAGCCCGTCATCTGCCAGATCTGCTTGGGGAGGGTGAAGGAGGGCATGGAGTACGGCAGATGCTCCTGCGGCAAGACCTTCCATCCCATGTGCCTCTCCCGCACCGGCTTCTGCCCCTACTGCGACCGCGCCTACGAGGGCGAGCTGCCCGAGGGGCTGATGGTCCGCCCCCAGCCGGTGGCGGGTCGCAGGAGGGCGGAGGTGCGCATGATATGGGAGCCAGCGGGAAGGCGGGTCTGCCCCATGTGCGGCGAGGAGCTGGAGGAAGGGAGCGCGGAATGCTCCTGCGGGGCCATCGTCATCGAGGAGGGGGAGGTGTTCGACTGCCCTTCCTGCGGCACCGAGGTGCCCCCGCACATGATGCAATGCCCCGGCTGCCGCGAGCGGTTCGACTCGGTGGAGGAGCCGCAGTGCCCCATCTGCGGGCGCCTGGTCACGTCCGAGGACGGCGTGTGCGAGTGCGGCGGCCTGGCGGTGGACGAGTGCCCGGAGTGCGGCGCCCCGCTGGGCCCGGAGGACGCGGCCTGCGCCTCCTGCGGGACCGCCTTCGAGCTGGTATGACCCCCGACCAGGTTGAAAATGGATTTATATATTGACTTCCGCATACCCCTGGCCAAGGATGGGTGCACATGAAATCCATTGTCGATAGCGCAATCGCTAGATCGCCGGTCTCGAGCGGGGCCCTGAACGCCGAGGGGGCGGGGACCACCCCCGACGACGAGGAGCTTAGGAAGCTGGTCGACCAGCTCAAGGTGAAGATCACCATAGTGGGCTGCGGCGGGGGCGGCTCCAACACCGTTCGCCGGCTGGCGCAGTCGGACATCGCGGACGTCACCCTGGTGGCGGCCAACAGCGATGCCCGCCACCTGCTGTCGGTGCACGTGCCCAACAAGGTGCTGCTGGGCAGGTCGCGCACCAAGGGGCTGGGGGCGGGGGCCATCCCCGAGGTGGGGGCGGCGGCGGCCGAGGAGTCCCGCAACGAGCTGATGACCTACATCGACGGCCGGCAGATCGTCTTCGTGACCGCGGGCATGGGCGGCGGGACGGGCACCGGCTCGGCGCCTGTGGTGGCGGAGATGGCCCGGATGAGGGGCGCCCTGGTGATGGGCATCGTGACCATGCCCTTCAAGGCCGAGGGCCGGGTGCGCATGGAGAACGCCGTGCGCGGCCTGAACCGGCTGCGCGAGCACTGCGACACCACCATCGTCATACCCAACGACCGCCTGCTGGAGCTGGTGCCCAAGCTGCCGCTGGAGGCGGCCTTCAAGGTGGCCGACGAGGTGCTCATGCAGAGCATCAAGGGGATAACCGAGGCCATCACCAAGCCCGGCCTGGTCAACGTGGACTTCAACGACATGATGACCATCATGAAGAACGCCGGCGTGGCCATGATCGGCCTGGGCGAGGGCACCAAGGACGACGGGCGCATCGAGAAGGTGGAGCGGGCAGTGGCGGAGGCCATGGGCTCGCCTCTGCTCGGGGACATCGACACCCGCGAGGCCCGGGGCGCCCTGATACGGGTGGTGGGCGGCCCGGACATGACCGTCAGCGAGGCGGAGAAGGCCGCGGAGCTGGTCGGGGCCAAGATCCGGCCGGACGCGCGCATCATCTGGGGCTGCGCGGTGGACCCGGCCATGACCGGGAAGGTGAGGGTCATGGTGGTGGTGACCGGGGTCAAGTCCAATAGCTTCCTGAGCCGATACTCGACCGGGAAGTGCTGAGAGGATGGTGGTCAAGGAGAAGAGGGGCCGGCGGCGCTACGTGGCCTTCGAGGTCACCTCGGAGGAGCTGGTGCCTCCGGAGGCCCTGCTCTCCGCCCTGAAGGCCCTCACCCCCCAGGGAGGGAGGGTGCCCAAGCTGATCCAGTTCGATGGGCACATGGGCATCGTGCGCTGCGACCTCAGGGACCTGGCCTCAACCAAATCCTTGGTGGTTAGGGCGGGGGCCAAGGCGGGGGCGGAGGTGCGCACGGTGAGCACCTCCGGAACGCTGCTTGCCCTCCGGGAGCGCCTCTCCCTGCCCGGGGGGGAGGGACGGCGGAGCTAGCCGGGTGAGGGCGGTTTTAAGGCCTAGCCAGATTGTCCCTGGGAAGGCTCTCCGATTCCCCCAAGAAATATATATTGGATGGCTTCTCTAGGTGGCGGATTAGCCGAGAGAAGGTGACTAGATGCAACCCGGACAGATGGCGTATGATAGGGCCATAACTGTGTTCTCTCCTGATGGGCGCTTGTTCCAGGTGGAATATGCCAGGGAGGCGGTGAAGCGCGGCACGACCACGGTCGGGCTGAAGTTCAAGAACGGCGTCGTCCTGATAGTGGACAAGAGGATCGCCAGCCGCCTCATGGAGCCGAAGTCGATCGAGAAGATCTTCCAGATCGACGGCCACGTGGGATGCGCCACCTCGGGGCTGGTGGCCGACGCCCGGATCCTGGTGGACCAGGCCAGGGTGATCGCCCAGATCAACAAGATAACCTACGATGAGGACATGAGCGTGGAGGAGCTCGTGAAGCGCATCTGCGACTACAAGCAGAATTACACCCAGTACGGCGGCGTCAGGCCCTTCGGCACGGCGCTGCTGGTGGCGGGCGTGGACGAGCACGGCGAGCACCTCTTCGAGACCGACCCCAGCGGGGCCCTGGTCTCGTACAAGGCCGGCTCCATAGGGGCGGGACGCAACTCCGTCATGGAGGTCTTCGAGGAGGAGTACCAGGAGGGCATGGACATGCAGTCCGCCATCGTGCTCGGCCTGAAGGCCCTCAAGAAGGCCACCGAGGAGGACAAGCTCAACCCCAAGGCGGTGGAGATCGGCGTGGTGGTCCGGGGCGAGGACTTCAGGCGCCTGGACGAGTCGGAGGTCGAGTCCTTCATCGAGAAGGCCGACGCCTCCTGATGAGGTCTAGATGGTAGACATAGAAGACGCCATAGTCGCCCGCTACGAGTCCCACGGCGAGACGTTCGAGATACTCATCGACCCCAAGGTCGTGAAGTCCCTCAAGGAGGGCAAGGACGTGAACCTCTTCGACCACATGGTCGTGGACGAGATCTTCAAGAACGCGCACAAGGGCCCCCGCGCCGCGGAGGAGGACATCAAGAAGGTGTTCGGGACCACCGAGGTCCAGGAGGTGGCCAAGGTCATCGTCCTCAAGGGCGAGGTGCATCTCACCGCGGAGCAGCGCAAGGAGATGCTGGCCAACAAGAAGGCCAGGATCATCTCGGAGATCGCGCGCAACGCCATCAACCCCCAGACCGGGGGGCCGCACACCCCGCAGCGCATCGAGATGGCCATGGAGGAGGCCAAGGTCCATGTGGACGCCTTCAAGCCTGTCGAGCAGCAGGTGAAGGAGGTCCTGGACAAGCTCAGGCCGATAATCCCCATCCGCTTCGACAAGCTGCGCATCGCCGTCAAGCTCACCGGCGACGAGTACGGCCGCTGCTACGATGACATCGTCCACTTCGGCAAGATCCAGAGGGAGGAGTGGCAGCCCAACGGTTCGTGGATCGGGGTGGTGGAGATACCCGCGGGCATGAGGGACGACTTCTATGCCAAGCTGAACGAGAAGACCAAGGGCAACGCGGAGACCAAGCAGCTCAAGTAGCTTGCCCTAATCACAGAATGCAATTCCAGAAGGGAAAGAAGAGAAGTGAGAATATGAACAAGGAAGGTCAGGGGTCCTCGCGGGAGATCGTTCTGCCCGGCGACCTGCTGGAGTCCGGCGGCCGGATGAAGGCCGGCGCCGGTACCTATGTGCAGGACGGCAAGGTTTACGCGGCCCAGGTGGGGATCAAGAGCGTGAAATCGAACTTCGTGAATGTCATACCTCTCGGCGGGCGGTACATCCCGACGCCGGGGGACAGCGTGATCGGCAAGGTCGTGGACATCGGGCCCTCCAACTGGCTCGTGGACATCAACTCGCCCTATCCTGCCCCCCTGCATGTCAACGAGGTCCCCTGGAGGGTGGACTTCGGGGACACCGCGAGGTTCATGAACGTGGGCGACACCCTGCTCGCCAAGGTGCTCATGGTCGATGAGACCAAGCGCGTGCAGGTGACCATGAAGGAGCAGGGGCTGAGGAAGCTCCAGGGCGGCCAGATCGTGGAGATATCCTATAGCAAGGTGCCCCGGGTGATAGGCAAGGGCGGCTCCATGATCCAGATGATCAAGAACATGACCAACACGCGCATCTTCGTCGGTCAGAACGGCCGCATCTGGCTGGACGGCGAGATCGAGAACATCGTCTTCGCCATCCGGGCCATAAGGATGATAGAGGAGAACGCGCAGACCATGCGCTTGACGGAGAGGGTGAAGGAGTACCTCGAGTCCGTGTGCAAGCCAGCGCCGGCCGAGGACGCGGAATCAAGGTGATGACATGGGCGGAAACAGCGACATGAAGTTGATCAGCGATGACGGGATAAGGTACGATGGGAGGAAGGTGGACGAGCTCCGCCCCATCCGCATCGAGGCGGGCGTGCTCAAGCGCGCCGACGGCTCCGCATACGTGGAGTTCGGGAAGAACAAGGTCCTGGCGGCCGTGTACGGGCCGAGGGAGTGCCACCCCCGGCACATGCAGAACCCGGCGAAGGCGATAGTCCAGTGCAAGTACAACATGATCGCCTTCTCCGTGGGCGACAGGAAGCGCCCCGGCCCCGACCGCCGGTCGGTGGAGATATCCAAGATCATCTCCGAGGCCCTAGACTACGTGGTCTTCACGGAGAACTTCCCCCGCACGTCTATAGACGTGTATATAGAGGTGCTGCAGGCCAACGCCGGCACCAGGTGCGCCGGCCCGACGGCCGCGAGCGTGGCCCTGGCGGACGCGGGCATACCCATGAAGGACCTGGTCCCCTCGGTGGCCGTGGGCAAGGTCAACGACCAGGTGGTCCTGGACCTGCAGAAGGAGGAGGACAACTACGGGCAGGCGGACCTGCCCATAGCCATGATCCCCCGCACCGGCGAGATCCTGCTCATGCAGATGGACGGCCATATGACGAGGGCGGAGTTCGACCGCGCCATCGAGCTGGGCGTGGGCGCCTGCAAGCGCATCTATGACATCCAGAAGGACGCCCTGGCCCGCCGCTACACCGTGGAGAAGACCGAGGAGGAGCCGGCCGAGGAGGCCCCCTCGGAGCAGGAGGGATGAAGATGGCCCGCGCAGTCATGTCCGAGATCAAGAGGGACCACATCCACAAGCTGCTGGCCAAGGGCAGGAGGGTGGACAACCGGGCCTGGGACGAGTTCCGGCCCATCAGCATCCAGCCGGGTTTCTCGGAGACGGCCGAGGGCAGCGCCCGGGTGCGCATCGGCAACACCGACGTGCTCGTGGGCGTCAAGATGACCGTGGGCGAGCCCTTCGCCGACACCCCGAACAAGGGAGTGCTCTCCACCAACGCCGAGCTGATACCGCTGGCCTCGCCGACCTTCGAGTCCGGGCCCCCCGATGAGCATTCCATCGAGCTGGCCAGGGTCGTCGACCGTGGCATCCGGGAGTCGCAGATGGTGGACCTGGAGGCGATGTGCATCGAGCCGGAGAAGGAGGTCTGGATCATGTTCACCGACATCTACGTGCTCGATTACGACGGGAACCTATTCGACGCCGCCTTCCTGGGCGCCGTGGCCGCGCTCAAGAACACCATCGTCCCCGCCAAGGACAACGACAAGGGCGAGGACTTCCCGCTGCCCATCAGGCATTTCCCCATGAGCGTGACGGCCGTGCAGATAGAAAACTCTATATTGGTCGACCCGACTCTCGACGAAGAAAAGGTCGCAGAGGCTCGACTGACCGTCACCACTGACGAGAACGGCGACCTCAGGGCAATGCAGAAGGGACTGGCCGGGGCTCTGACCCTGGACCAGGTATACAAGGTGATCGAGACCTCGCAGCGCCTGGGGAACGACCTGAGGAAACTGATCGGGTGATCATGCATGGCAAAGGGAACTGCGAAGGCCGGTACCGCGGGACGATTCGGAGCCCGCTACGGCGTGGTCGTTAGGAAGCTCACCAGGGACATCGAGAAGGTGGAGAAGGCGCGGTACGAGTGCCCGACCTGCCACCACGCCTCCGTGAGGCGCAAGGCCTCGGGCATCTGGGAGTGCGGGCACTGCGAGACCAAGTTCGCCGCCGCCTCCTATTCGCCCCAGACCAAGAAGATCACCGCCGAGGACGAGGTCCATGTCGAGGCGGAGGGGAAGAAGTAGATGTACAAGTGCGGCAGCTGCGGCAAGCCCATAAGGTCCAACACCAACCAAGTGGGGATGCAGTGCGAGAACTGCGGCTCCAAGATATTCTACAAGGAGCGCCCGAACGTCAAGAAGACCATAAAGGCGAAGTGAGCAGGATGCCCAGCGCCACCTTGGTCGTCTCCGGCCCCATGGCGCCGACGGTGTTCGGCGCCATCTCGCCGGAGGCGGGCAGGGAAATCCCCCGCACCCGGGCCAAGGCCTCCCTCGAGGGGCAGAGCATGGTGCTGGAGATCGAGGCCAGGGACCTTTCCGCCCTCAGGGCCGCCTTAAACTCCTACCTCAGATGGATCAAGATCGCCGAGGACATGAACAGAATGGCAGGTGCGTGAATGAACGAGATATCCCCCAAGTTGCAGAACCAGATCGCCCAGTTCCAGCAGCTGCAGCAGCAGCTCCAGTCCGTGCTCCAGCAGAAGTTCCGCATGGAAGCGCAGCTCCGCGAGGTCCAGTTGACCATCGACGAGCTGGGGAAGTCCGGCGAGGACGCCGTCATCTACAGGAACGTGGGCTCTCTGCTCATCAAGGCCAGCGACAAGGCCTCCGTGCTGAAGGAGGTCGAGGACGACAAGGAGACCCTGGAGATCAGGATCAAGGCCCTCGACCGCCAGGAGAAGGCCATGCGCGACAAGTACAACTCCATGCAGGAGCAGCTCTCCAAGGCCCTGGGACAGCCTGCCCAGGCCGATGAGAACTGAGGCCTGGAAAACCCCTTAACGAAAACCGCTTCGCTCCTTATTTTATGTGCCTCTCGGATTAGGCCGGCCCTCGAAACGTCCATATATCGTCTCGCCATCTCAGCATCTCATGCTCGAGGACATCGGCGCGGAGCTGCGCCAGGGCCGCAAGCTGGTGCTGGTGCACGGCAACGCCGACCCCGATGCCCTGGGTTGCGCCTACGCCATCTTCTCCAGCTTCCCCCAGGTGACCGTGGTCGCCCCCGGCGGCCTGGACCGGGTCTCCAAGCTCATCGCCGACCGGCTGGACTTCAGGCCGCGGGAGCTGGCGGACGTGGGGGACTTCGACAAGGTGGTCATCCTGGACACCTCCTCGCCCGACCAGCTCGCGCCCATGCTCGACCTGCCCGAGAGGTGCATCGTCCTGGACCACCACGCCCCCAACGAGCGCTGGAGGTCGCACCTCTACTACTGCGACGAGACCAAGCGCTCCTGCGCGGAGATCGTCCACCAGCTGCTCAAGGTCACCAAGGCCAAGCTCACCAGGGAGGCGGGCCTGGCCCTGCTGGCGGGGATGCTCACCGACAGCGGGCACTTCAAGTACGCCACCCCTTCCCTGCTCGCATCCTTCGCGGAGATCATGGAGGGATGCGGCATCGAGATGGACGAGGTCTACGACCTGGTGGACCTGGAGCAGGACATCTCCGAGAGGATATCCCAGCTCAAGGGGGCGCAGAGGATGCGCTTCGAGCGGGTCGGGGACAGGCTGGTGGCCATCTCCTTGGGGAGCGCTTTCGAGTCCTCGGTGTGCAAGGCACTGCTGGGAATGGGCGCGGACGTGGCCTTCGTGGGCTCGCAGCGGGGAGAGCAGTTCCGGGTCAGCGCCAGGGCGCGCCAGGACGTGGTGCGCATGGGCATGCACCTGGGGAAGCTGCTGGGGGACGTGGGCGCGGAGACCATGGGCGACGGCGGCGGACATGGAGGGGCGGCCGGGCTCATGGGCGTGGGGGACGTGGAGGCCATCCTCAATATCTGCATGTCCAGGGCGCTGGACTTCTTCAGGCGGGCCAAGGGCCCGTAGGCATGGGCATCGCCTCGCCGTGTATCGGAACCAATATTAACCGAGTACTCGTATTATTCGCAAATCCCAAGGAGGTCATATATAATGGTCGAATTTGGCCCGATACAGTTGATAGTGCTAGGATTTCCGGACGAGACGAAGCTCCAGGGGCAGATGCTGAAGGAGATCTTCAAGCTCAGCGAAGCCAAGATCATCAGGGTGATCGGGCTCACGGGCATCATCAAGGACAAGAAAGGCAACATAGCGGCGGCACAGCTGTCCGAGCTCTCGGACGCGGAGAGGATCAAGCTTGGCGCTGGCATCGGGGCCCTGATAGGGCTTGGAGCAGGAGGGAAGGACGGTGCCATGCTCGGGGCCATCGCGGGCGCCGAGACCGCGGCCGAGAACGAATTCGCCCTCAGCAAGGAGGACGTGATGAGGATCGCGAACGACATCCCCAAGGGGACAGCGGCGGGCATCCTGCTAATCGAGCACCTGTGGGCCAAGAAGCTGAAGGAGATCTCCATCAAGCAGAACGGCGTGGTGCTGGCGCAGGGCTTCATCCAGCCCATCGAGCTCGTGGCGCTGGGCGCAGAGCTGGCGGCTGGGGCGAGGGCGGCAGAGAAGATAAAGCTCTGAGGCTGGAACGCCCGGGACGGGCGTTCCCCCGATTTTCTTCCCTCCTCACCTGATCGCTTCTCTCAATGCCTCGAGGTTCCGGGGGTTGCTCTTGAAGTAGGCCCTGACCGGCTCCAGAACGTCGGCCATGGCCGCGCCCACGCCGTTCTTCAGGTCCATGGGGTGCAGCTTGCCCCCCCGGTAGGTGTCCTCAAGCTCCTGATAGCTGGCGAACTCCAGGTTGCCCCCGAACTTGGCGGGCCTCTCGATGACCATCCTGCCCGCCCGCGGGAAGACCACCATCTTGGCCATGTCCAGGACGGGGTTGGCCTCCGCCTCGGGAGGGCAGAAGGCCTTGGAGACCTTGCGCTTGATGTCCTCGGCGCTGTCGTGGATGAGGATCCCCGAGTCCGGGTCGCTCTTGGACATCTTCCCGGCGGTGGGGTCCATGCGGTTGGCGCCCTTCAGACCGGGGAGCAGGGGGGTGTGCAGGGCGATGGGCTTCTTCCATTTCAGCTTGTCCGCCGCGTCCCGAGCCAGCATGTGCGCCCTGCGCTGGTCCATGCCCGCGTAGGCCACGTCCAGGTCCATGGCGAAGATGTCCGCGGCCTGCATCAGGGGATAGAGCATCTTCGAGGAGTCGACGTCCGCCTCGTCCTCGGTGCGGCCCATTATGGTCATGGCGCGCTTGACGCGCATCAGGGAGGAGGCCTTGCCGATGTTGATGAGCTTCTCCCAGTACCCTATGTCGTCCATGATCACGGAGGCGAACTCGAACTTGACCTTGTCGCGGGGCACGCCCAAGGCCTCGAAGCAGTCCTCCATGTAGCTCGCGCATAGCCTGATCTTCCTGATGTCGCCGCCGAACTTGTCGTTGATGTAGGCGTGCCAATCGGCGAAGAAGATGGTGAAGTCGAACCCCGCTTCCACGAAGTCCGCGATCTTGCTGGCGCAGATCATCCAGCCGGCATGAACCAGGCCGGAGGGCTCGAAGCCGATATAGGCGCGGGGAGAGTCGTTGCTGGCCAAGAGGGCCTTCAGCTCCTCCGGCGTGACTATCTCCTCTGCGTTCCTGGCAACCAGCTCGTAGCGCGCCTCAGCATCCATGTTGATCGCCGGAGGATGAGGTCGAGCTTATTTGAATGTTAGTCCTTGGCACGGGGGCGGCCTGCGAAACGGCGGCCCGGGATCGACCCTCCTGTCATGATGCTATCCTGCTGGTGAGAAAGCGCTTCTGATTCCTTAAGGAATCGACGTGTCCAGATGGTCGAGCGTTCGCACCGTTTTCCATGCTGGCTGATCAGGGTGGGCTGTCCTGTCTGGCCTATTTCGATTCCAACTTTACATATGTCTATCAAATTTCATAATTAATCTATATTCATCTAACTTAGAAAGCTTTAATTAGCAATTTGTTCATAAGCTCGAAACGTCAGGGCACGGCGCCCTGTGAAGAATCGATGAGACGATTCCTAAAAGCGGGGAGATGAAACATAATGGCAACATCGGACGGAGACGCTCTGAAGGTGTCTGGACTTCCCTCGAGGAAGGCCAAGAAGGGCAGCGACCCCATCGCCAACGTCATGGACATGATCGTTTCGGGCAAGGTGAAGATGGTGGACTTCAAGTTCATCGACCTGCCGGGGACGTTGCAGCACGTGAGCATCCCAGCCTCGAAGCTGGACATGGACAAGTTCACTGACGGGCATGGGTTCGATGGCTCCAGCATCCGCGGCTTCTCGGCCATCAACGAGAGCGACATGCTCCTGATGCCTGACGCGTGCACGGCCGTCCTGGACCCGGTATACAAGGTCCCCACCCTGTCCATGGTCTGCAACGTCGCGGACCCCATCAGCCGTGAGCGCTTCGACCGCGACCCCAGGTTCGTGGCCAGCAAGGCCGAGTCCTATTTGAGGGAAACGGGCATCGCGGACACCGCCTACTTCGGCCCGGAGCTGGAGTTCTTCGTCTTCGACTCCGTGCGCTTCGACCAGAACCAGCACTACGGCTACTACTACCTCGACTCCGACGAGGGCATCTGGAACTCCGGCCGGACCTCGGACAACGGCTCCGGGGCCAACCTGGGCCACCGCCCTCGCAACAAGGAGGGATACTTCCCCTGCCCGCCGGTAGACACCCTGCAGGACTTCCGCTCCGAATGCGTAATGAAGCTCATGGACGCGGGCATCGACTGCGAGGTGCACCACCACGAGGTGGCCACTGCCGGCCAAGGGGAGATAGGCATGCGCTTCCAGACCCTGACCAAGATGGCCGACCAGGTCATGATGTACAAGTACATCCTCAAGAACGTGGCCAGGGAGCAGGGCAAGACCATCACCTTCATGCCCAAGCCCCTCTTCGGGGACAACGGCACCGGCATGCACGTGCACCAGAGCCTGGGGCTCAAGGGGGGAAACGTCTTCTATGACGAGAACGGCTACGCGCTCCTCTCCGAGGACGCGCTCTACTACATCGGTGGGCTGCTGGAGCACTCCCCCGCCCTGCTGGCCCTAACGTCGCCATCCACCAACTCCTACCGCCGCCTGGTGCCCGGGTACGAGGCGCCGGTTAACCTGGTCTACTCCATGAGGAACCGCTCAGCGGCCATCCGCATACCGGTCTATTCGCGCAGCAGCAAGGCCAAGAGGATCGAGTACCGCCCGCCGGACTGCACCTGCAACCCCTACCTGGCGTTCTCCGCCATGCTCATGGCCGGCCTGGACGGCATCAAGCGCAAGATCCACCCCGGCGAGCCGCACGACATGGACCTGTTCGAGCTGGATCACGAGGAGGCCAAGAGGATCAAGCAGGTGCCGGGCAGCCTCGACAGGTCCCTGGACGCGCTGGAGTCGGACCACGACTTCCTGCTCCGCGGAGGGGTCTTCTCCAAGAGCCTCATCGAGACCTGGATCGACTACAAGAGGCACAAGGAGAACGACGCCATCCGGCTCAGGCCTCACCCATACGAGTTCTTCCTTTACTTCGACGCTTGAGGTCGGAAGAACGGGCGCGCCGCTCCTCCCAGAGTGCCGCGCCTGGGGAGGGGACGCTCCCTGCCCCCTCCCCGAACGCCCTTTTCTTTTTCCCTCAGAGCTTGGTGAGCAGGTCCTCCACGGCCACGTTCACGACGTCCTTGACCATGGAGGTGGGTGGGCAGTAGGCGTTCTCGAAGGCGTTGCCGAACTCCTCGGCGCTGACCCCCTTGAGCATGGCCGCCGTCAGCCAGTTGATGCGGCCGGTGGCGTCCTCGCCGCTCACTATCTGCGCGCCGATGAGGCGGTGGGTGGCCGCGTCCGCCAGGACCTTGACCACGATCTTCTTGCCGCCAGGATAGTAGCGGGCCTTGGTGAGGCCCTTTCCGATGCCCTCCACGGTCCTGATGCCGTAGTACTCGGCCAGCCCCTTGGAGAGCCCGGTACCGGCCGCCTGGACGTCGCCCAGGTGGCTTACCCAGGCCGAGGCCACGCCGGGGTAGGTGGCGTAACCGCCGGCGGCGTTCGTCCCGGCCACATCGCCCTGGCGCACCGCGCTGGAGCCGAGCTGGCTCATGGTCGGGCCCGGGGCCAGGGCGCTCTCGCACTGGATCACGTCGCCCGCCAGGTACACGTCCTTCACCAGGCGCCCCTTGCGGTAGGGCTGCAGGGTGGCGGAGACGCGGACCGCGCCGAGCGCGCCCACGTCCAGCCCGATCATGTTGGGGAGCTCCAGGTTGGCTCGCACTCCAGTGGCCATGATCACCATCTGGCAGGGGTACTCCTTCCCGCCGGCCACGACCGCCTCGACCCTCTCCTTGCCCTTGATGGCGGTGATGGGCGCGCTCATAACGAACTCCACGCCCAGCGAGGCTATGTGCTCCTGCAGGAGGTCAGCCATGTCCTTGTCCATGATGCGGGGGATCACCTGGGGGAACATCTCCACCACCGTGACCTGCTTGCCCGCGTGCTTGAGGGCCAGGGCCATCTCCAGCCCGATGACGCCCGCGCCCGCGATGACCGCCGAGCGGGTGTCCGCCATCATGGACCTGATGGCCTTTCCGTCGGAGATGCTGCGCACCGGGAGCACGCCCTTCAGCTTCACTCCCTCCACCGGCGGCATGAACACGGTCCCGCCCGTGGCCAGGACGATGCTGTCGAAGGTGTGTGCCTGGCCGTCGGAGGTGGTCAGCGTCTTCTTGTCGACGTCCAAGGAGGTGACCTTGGTCATGGTGCGCACCTCGATGTTCCTCTTCTCCTTGTAGAACTGGGGGGTGTGCATGACTATCGACTCGAAATCGGGTATCTTGCCCTCGATGACGTAAGGTATGGCGCAGGGCGAGTAGGCGATGTGCTCGTCCTCGGTGAACAGGGTGATCTCGGCGTCGGCGCTCTGCTTGCGGGCCGCGGACGCGGCGGTCATCCCGGCGGCGCCCGAGCCAATGACGATTATCCTCTTGGCCATGGTGGTAACCCTCTACGGCCGATTCGTTAAGATGGAATATAAACATTTGCGGGTCTGGAGGCAATCCAGTCTTTCCGCCGATGTCCCTCGCCGTAAGGTGCGGAATGCTTCGGAAATGCCGGGTACGACCAGTAAAAAGGCGAGGTATCTTAGGCGCAGGGGTCGGGACCAGGCCCACGGCCCTCCTCCCGCTGGGCCGGACCGGTTGGCCTGAGGGACGTGGGCAAGCCCAGCCTTGGACCATGATATGCCCCGAAGGCATGTTTTAATTACACGATGCTCTTGTGCTCGTCCGTCAGGAGAGTCGCGAATGGCAACTCAGGACCGCAGGGACATGCCGCAGGCCATATGGAAGGAGGAGGACCTGGTGGGCGGTAGAAAGGTCCGCGCCCTGGTGGTCATCCTCCGCACCGTGGGATGCTGGTGGTCGCGGAAGAAGGGCTGCCTCATGTGCGGCTACAACCAGGCGGCCAGCGAGGCCGGCATCGGGGAGCCGGAGCTCATGCGCCAGCTGGACGTCGCCAGGGCCAGGCTGGATGGCGAGGAGATGGTCAAGATCTACACGTCAGGCAGCTTCCTGGACGAGAGGGAGGTCCCCAAAGCGGTGAGGGACCGCGTCTTCCAGGACTTCTCCTCCTGCAGCACCATCCTCTTCGAGAGCCGCCCCGAGTTCGTCACCGAGGAGAGCCTGGTCAGCCTTCCCGCCGAGAAGGTGGAGGTCGCACTGGGGCTGGAGAGCGGAAACGACCTGGTTTTGAGGGAGTGCATCAACAAGGGCTTCCGCGTCCAGGACTACATCAGGGCGGCATCGCTGATCAAGCAGAGGGGCATGAGGGTCCGCACCTACCTCCTCCTCAAGCCCCCCTACCTAACCGAGCGCCAGGCCCTGGAGGACACCGTCGCCTCCATCAGGCTCGCCTCCGCCTACTCGGACAGCGTGTCCGTCAACCCTGTGAACGTGCAGCGCGACACCATCGTGGAGTCCCTGTTCCGCCGGGGCGACTACCGGCCGCCTTGGCTGTGGTCCCTGGTGGAGGCCTTGAGGACCAGGAGGGAACTGGGAGGGGTGCGGGTGTTCTCGTCGCCGAGCGGCGCTGGCACCCCACGAGGGGCGCACAACTGCGGCAAGTGCGACGCCGCGGTCATTGCCGCCGTGGAGCGCTTCTCCTTCTCGCAGGACCTCCAGGACCTGGAGGGGCTGGAGTGCGAGTGCCGGGCGAGGTGGAGGGCCCAGCTCGAGCTGCAGGACCATATGCGCACCTCCGTGGACCTGGACAGGCACTTGGCCGATGACCTGGGGCTCGATTGATTTTTTATTCCCGCAAGAGATAACGGTAGCATCGGAAGGGATCGCATGGAGTACGATATCAGGAAGGGGCACTATTCGAAGCTCGAGGGGAACGGCCTCAAGGAAATAATGACCATGGCCTTCGGCAATGCCAAGGCCGAGGGGGACATGATGGTCTCCTCCTACGGGGCCATCACCCGGGTGGAGGCCAAGGTCGTGTCCAAGAGCGCCCTGGAGGTCTCCTCGGAGACGGACAAGACCGCCCCGGTCGACGTGCAGGCCGACACCATCAAGCATTGGAACGTCTTCCTGGAGAGCGCCACCGGCTTCACCTCCAAGGAGAGGTCCAAGCGGTTGCAGAAGAAGGCCAAGGAAGGGAAGCTCTAAGCTCCCTATGGGCAATGGCATCCATTGAAGTAGGCCGAAGCGCATCCTTCGGCGCAGGAGGCATGTGAGGAATGGCCGAGGACAAGCCCGCCACCACCAAGATGGGGCACATGGGCAAGGTGGCGAAGGGTTACCTGGTGGAAGGGGAGGTCATCCATTGGCAGGGCAAGCCCGCCACCATCGTCATCATCGGCAAGGGGGTGATCCTGGTGCTGGCCGCCCTGGCCTACACCCTGGCACTTTTCCTGGGAGACGGCAGCTGGGTGGCGTACGGGGTGGCGCTGGCGGCCTGCCTGGTCATGATGCCCGTGGACAGGCGCTACGGGCTGGCCATCGGCGTGCTGGGCCTGGTCATCCTGGCCATGGCCTACTTCCTGAGCGATGATTGGATGGTCTGGGTCGAGCTGATACCGCTGGTCTGCGCCCTGCTCTATCTCCTGGCAAACATCATCTACCTGGGCCGGGTGCTCTTCGTCATCACCGACCAGCGCATCATCACCCGCTACGGCATCCTCAGCCTGAGGTACGCGGAGCTGGACATCGACCGCATCCAGAACGTGACCGTGATGCAGCCCTGGTACGAGAGGCTCCTGGGCTACGGGGACGTGGTCTTCGCCACCGCGGGGGAGAAGGGCGGGATAGACTACCAGAAGCCAGGCGTGAAGCTCATGTCCGGAGGGGCGGTGATCTGGGAGGACGTCTCCAAGCCCTTCGAGGTGGTCAGGAAGGTGAACGAGATCATCCACTCGCTGGAGAAGATCAGGATGGAGAAGGGCGTGGGCACGGTCCCGCAGGCGGGCATGACCGACGCCGAGGCGAGGCTCATGCAGCTGAGCGAGCTGAGCACCAAGGGCCTCATATCGCAGCAGGAGTATCAGCAGAAGCGCGAGGAGATCCTGCGCCGGCTATGATGCCCTTCGTACCCTAGCCAGGCCTCGTTGCGCATACATTCCCCCTCACCGAATATGTTATATATGACAACCTTTATGCGACATTGCTCAACGCGCTGAGGACGTTCGACCAGACCCCATGGGCAATGCGTCAGCATCCCTCTACCGCCGGCCAACCATTCTGGCCGGCTGAAACGGTGTCACGGTCGAAGGTTCAGGAAAATGCACTCTTGCATGCGTTAGCGACCAGAGAGTGTACTCTCTCGCACGACCGCGCAGAGGGGGAACCATGCCAAACAAGAGACGTCCCAAGAAAGGATCGCACGCGTACTCGCCCCGAGTGAGGGCGAGGCGCCAAATCCCCAGGCTAGAGGCCTGGCCAGAGATCAGCGAAGGCCCGAAGGTGCAGGGATTCGCCGGCTACAAGGCCGGGATGACCCACGCCTTCATCACGGACTTCCGCTCCCAGAGCACGACCGCCGGGCAGGAGATCAAGGTCCCGGTCACGGTCCTCGAGGTGCCGCCGATGAAGGTGGCGGCGGTGAGGATCTACGAGAACACCCGCTACGGCCTCCGCACCGCGGGGGAGGTATGGGCGTCCGGGGTGGACGACACCCTGGGCCGCCTGCTGCCCATCCCCAAGGAGGTCAACGCCGAGGCCGCCTGGGCCAAGCTGCAGGATGTCGACTACGAGGACATCCGCGTGCTGGCCTACACCCAGCCCAAGCTGGTCAAGGGCGTTCCCAAGAAGAAGCCGGAGCTCATGGAGCTGCGCATCGGCGGCGGCAACATGGAGTCCCGGCTGGAGTACGCCAAGTCCATCCTGGGCAAGGAGATCGGCATCACCGACTTCGCCAAGGACGGCGCCATGATCGACGTGGCCGCCATCACCAAGGGCAAGGGCTTCCAGGGCGCCATCAAGAGATGGGGGCTGAAGCTGCTGAACCACAAGAACAGCAAGCACCGCCGCATGCTCGGAACCCTGGCGCCCAAGCGCCCGGGCTACGTGCGCCCGACCGTGCCGCAGGCCGGCCAGGTGGGCTACCACCAGCGCACGGAGATGAACAAGCGCATCATCAAGATCGGAGAGAAGGGCGAGGAGGTCAACCCCAAGGGAGGGTTCCTGCACTATGGGCAGGTAGTGAACTCCTACGTTCTCATCCACGGCTCAGTGCCCGGACCGACCAAGCGCCTGGTGCGCCTGCGCGACCCGGTGAGGAAGAGCGCCCCCTTGAAGGAGGCCCCGAGCATAGTGTACATCTCCACCGAGAGCAAGCAGGGGGCATGAGGAATGAGCAAGAACGTCAACGTTTACTCGCTGAAGGGCGAGGTGGTCGGGAAGGAGGAGCTGCCCTCCGCCTTCGCCACCTCCTACCGCCCGGACGTCATCAGGAAGGCGGTCATCGCCGAGGAGTCGAACAAGAGGCAGCCCTACGGCGCCAAGTTCGAGGCCGGCATGAGGCATGCGGTGTCCACCTGGGGCAAGGGACGGGGCGCGGCCAGAGTGCAGCGCCTCACCCAGGGCGCCAAGGCCGCGGAGTCGCCTAACAACGTGGGCGGCAGGCGAGCCTTCCCTCCCAAGCCTGAGAAGTCCTGGGAGCTGAAGGTCAACAAGAAGGAGAGGACCCTCGCGCGCTGGTCCGCGCTGGCGGCCCTGTCCGACAGCAAGATGGTCAAGCAGCGCGGCCACCAGTTCGGGGAGGAGGTCACGCTCCCGGTGGTCTTCGAG
>JALOTM010000085.1 GCA_025457905.1 Methanomassiliicoccales archaeon | reverse complement strand
AGGTCCACTTCGAGACCTATCTTCCTCCCGACGAGGTGGCGGCCATGTTCATCGAGCCCATCCAGGGCGAGGGAGGGTACATCGTCCCGCCCAAGGAGTTCGTTCAGATCATGCATGCCACCTGCAAGAGGCACGGGATCCTCCTGGTGGACGACGAGGTGCAGGCCGGCATCGGCAGGACGGGCCGCATGTGGGCCATGGAGCACCATGAGGTGGTGCCGGACGTGATCTGCAGCGCCAAGGCCCTCGGCTCGGGCATACCCATCGGCGCGACCATCTTCCGGAAGGAGCTCGACTGGGGGAAGATGGGCTCGCATTCCAACACCTTCGGCGGGAACGCTTTGGCGTGCGCCTCGGCGCTCGCCACCCTGGAGGCTCTCGGGAAGGAGGACCTCATACGCGCAGCGGAGCGCAAGGGGGTCCATCTCCGTAAGCGCCTAGAGGAACTCAAGGAGCGATATTGGATAATCGGGGACGTGAGGGGCCTGGGGCTCATGCAGGCCACCGAGTTCGTCAAGGACCGACGGACCAAGGAGCGCGCCTGCAAGGAACGCGATCGGATCGAGGAGCTGTGCTTCAAGCGCGGCCTGGTGGCCATCGGCTGCGGGCGGTCCGGCATCCGCTACATCCCTCCGCTGAACATCGAAATGGAGCATCTGGATGCTGGCCTGGATGTGCTTGAGTCCGCCATCCGGGAAGTGAATAGGGATCTGAAGGGTTAGGGGCCGTCGGAGGTGCCATGAGGCTCTATCGCTCGTCCGAGGCGGATTGGGAGGAGGGCAAGGGCTACCGCAAGAGGCTCTTGATATCCGAGGCGCAGCTGGGCATCGAGGGCTCCTTCATGCAGGAGGTCGCGTTCCGTCCTGGGGAAAGCGTGCCCATGCATTACCATATGCGCACCAAGGAGGTCTTCCTGCCCTTGGACGAGGCCGTTTTCGTCATCAACGGCGAGAGCGTGACCATCGGGCCAGGGGATGTTCTGGTGTGCGAGCCGGGGGACAGGCACGGCAACCCCGTCATCCACAAACCCTTCCGGATCCTGGTGCTCAAGGTGGGGTTCGTTCCAGAGGACACCGTCTGGCTGTGACCCCCCTTCGGCAAGGCATAGCTACGGAGACTTCGTTGCCCTCACGGAGAGAATCATCGGGAAGGAGATGGTAGGGTCGGTGAAGTGCCATGTCCCATCATGGTGCATGACCATCGAATCATGCCTCTTGAAGAAGCTGAACGGGTACTCGTGCACGGAAGCGATGCTCAATCCGGCCAGGACCAGGGAGTTCAGTATGTCCGAGATGCTGTGCGTCCATTCATATGATGAGCAGTTATCGACCTTGGCCTCTCTGTCGGTATACGTTCCCTGGAGGTCGAACCTGGTCGCCTCGCCGGATGTGAAGTATGGGTAAGCCATTCGGATCGGGCCAGGGGTCTTCTCGTCAATGAGGGCGGCCAGGGGATGGTCCTCCACCAGCAGGAAGGTGCCGCCCTTCCTGAGGTGCCTGGCGATCACCTTGGCCCAGGCCATCAGGTCAGGACGCCAGCAGATGACACCATAGGAGGTGAAGAAGAGATCGAACTCCTCATCCAGGACGGAAGGGAGGTCGTAGACGTTGGACGTGATGAACCGAGCGGGGATGCCCAGCTCCTGTCCGAGCCGGGTGGCAGCGTCAATGGCCCTCTGGGAGAAGTCCACCCCCGTCACCTCCGCTCCCTTCCTGGCCAAGGACAAAGTGTCCAGACCGAAATGGCATTGAAGGTGCAGCAGCTTCTTTCCGACGACATCCCCCAGCTCCTCTTCCTCGATGGGCAGGAGGGTGTTGCGGCCCCTCTTGAACCCGTCCACGTCATAGAACCTAGAGGCCTCGTGGATGGGCACAAGCTCGTCCCACCTCCTCCTATTGGCCTCCATCTCCCGCTCCATTCCCGCACCTCGAGGATTATATGGAGCCACCAGGGAGATTCGAACTCCCGACCTGCTGATTACAAGTCAGCCGCTCAACCAGGCTAAGCTATGGTGGCCTTGCCCCTCGTAACCGCAGGGTAGATTAAGCATTTTGCCACCGCAGCCATCTGGAACCAAGGCAACATTTTTCCCTTCGCAGCCTGTTGCTGGTCTGGGATGCACCAATGAAGGGCGAGAGGGACCCTCCGACCAAGGGGAGGATGGGAAGGATCACCAAGTCCATCGTCAGGGAGTCAGGCGTGGACGATGCCAGGCGGGTAATGCTTCCAGCTGAGGAGTATGAAAGCGTCAGGAAGGGTGAGGACAAGGCCGAGCTTACCATGATGACCATGAGCCGCCTCGAGCGCGTCTTCGACGAGGAGTCGAGGGTCCGCATCATGGAGAGGTGCGGCCGGCAGTGTTGCGGTCCCACCCACCAGAAGGTGCGCAAGGCCCTGTTCCAAGAGTCTAGCAGCCTGGAGGAGTTCCTGGACAAGCTCAACGAGCTGGAGGGCGGGAAGGCCCATTACCGAATCACCGAGCAGGGAGCGATCATCGTCGAGTACCCCACCTGTCAATGCGGCCAGGTGCGCGAGGCGGTCAAGAGGTTCCCCAACCACACCTACTGCATGTGCAGCGTGGGCTTCAACAAGGAGCTGTTCGAGGCCGTGCTGGGCCGGAAGGTGGATGTTATCCTGGTGACCTCGGCCATCTGCGATGGGGGGCCCTGCAGGCTCGTGGTCAGGCTATGAGAATATGGGAAGGATTATTCCCATGGACCGATTCCCGGCGCTAGCGGAGACAGACTAGGAGAAGATACCATGGAAGAGAGTTCGATGAGGTTCTTGGAGAGGCTGTGCAACAGCCCAGGGCCGTCCGGCTTTGAAAAGGTCCCCGTTCAGATGATAAAGGAGTATGTCAACCCTTACTCCGATGCGGTCTTCGGGGACAAGATGGGAAATCTGTTCTTCGAGAAGAGGGGCAAGGCCAAGGGCCCCGTGGTCCTGGTTCCGGGACATGTGGACGAGATTGGATTTCTGGTCACCAGCGTGAACCAGCTTGGATATCTCACCTTCAACCAGCTGGGCGGCTGGTTCGACCAGGCCCTCCTGGGGCAGAGGGTGAAGGTCATGGGCAAGAACGGTCTGGTGCAGGGCGTAATCGCCTGCAAGCCGCCCCATGTCATGGACGCGGAGGAGAGGAAGAAGGTGGTCACCAAGGACAAGATGTTCATCGACGTTGGGGCCTGCAATCGTGACGAGGTCAAGGCCATGGGAATCAGGGTGGGGGACGCGGCGGTGCCCGACTCCGATTTCTATACCGTCACCAAGAAGGCGTATAAGGACGGCAAGGAGGCAGGGACCAAGCAGCTGATCTGCGGAAAGGCCTTCGACAACCGGATCAGCGCCTTCCTGGCCGCGGAGCTGGTCAGGACGCTCAAGAAGGACAGTGTGGCGCATCCGAACAAGGTGATCGGCGCCGCGACCGTCCAGGAGGAAGTGGGCTCGCGAGGCGCCAAGACCGCCGCCGTCCAAACCAAGCCGGACGTCGCCATCATCCTGGATGTGGACATCGCCGGCGACATGCCGGGCATCGAGGCTCACCAAGCCCCAAGCCGGATGGGGGAGGGAGTGTCCGTCAGCGTCTTCGACGCCAGCATGATCCCCAACCAGCCGCTGAAGGACCTGGTCATTGATATTTGCGAGGAGAAGGGGATTCCCTACCAGCTCTCAACCATGGCCGGGGGCGGAACGGACGGGGCTTTCATCCATGTGGCCAATATCGGCGTCCCTTGCATCGTCATCGGCGTCCCGACCAGGCACATACACTCACATGTGGGCATCATCGATACCTCGGACCTGGAGAACACAATGCGGCTCTCGCTGGAGCTGGTTAAGGCGTTGGACAGGCGCACCGTGGACTCGCTCACGGACATCTAGGCGTCCTGAAGCGATTGGCGCGCGTAGAAAACTATAATAATGGCGAATCGATGACGAGCATTCATCTCAAATGGCTGAACTGGTGAAGCTTATGTCTGCTGATGAGGTCAAGATCCAGAAAGGGGATATCGTCCGCCTGGAGTACAGCGGCTACCTTGCCGACTCCAACGAGCTCTTCGACACCACCGTGATGGAGGTCGCGAAGGACGGCGGTATATTCGACGAGAAAGTAACTTACGGGCCCATCCCGATGCTGGTCGGCTCCGGCCGCATGTTCGAGGGCCTGGACGAGGCCATCGTCGGCTCTGCCGTGGGCGAGGAGCGCGAGGTCACCATTGCGCCCGAGAAGGCCGCCGGCGCCAGGGACCCGAAATTGGTCGAGAACGTCCCCCTGCGCGATTTCCTCAAGCAGGACATCGAGCCCCGCATCGGAATGGAGGTCAACATCAAGAACCGCGTCGGCATCGTCACCGCGGTCACCCCGCGCATGGTGCGCGTGGACTTCAACCGCCGTTTCGCCGGTCGCTCCCTGATGTACAAGTTCAAGGTCGTGGCCAAGGTCGACGACCCTGTGGAGAAGGCGCTGTCCGTCGTGGAGATGGATTATGGAACCAAGGAGAACTTCTCCGCCGCCTTGGACGGGGAAGCCTACGTCATCACTCTCCCAGATATCTGCAAGTACGACCAGAAGTGGATGCTCGCCAAGTACAAGGTGGTGGCCGACCTCCGTGAGGGACTGAAGGCCAAGACCATCCGCTTCGTCGAGGAGTACGTGAAGAAGGACGAGGAGAAGCAGGAGGAAAAGCCCGAGGAGCGCGAGCCCGAGGAGCTTCCTCAGTAATACCTTACCCTTCTCTCAACCCTTTCATATTTGGGCAGGTGGCCTAGACTGGATATGGCAGCAGCCTCCTAAGCTGCAGGTCCGGGGTTCGAATCCCCGCCTGCCCGCTCCACTTCCACTGTCTTTCGTACAGGGAGAATCTCCTGGGCGCCATTAAATATCCCCTGCGCCGTACGCATCTTACCCAGAGGAACGGAATGAACGTCAGCGTCTTCGCCTTCGTTTATGTGATCTGCGCGGCGACCTCGCTGTACATCCGCGTCCTTTTCATGATGGGCATTGGCGAGAGGGAGGCGGGCAGGAGCTCATGCCTGGACCGATTCCTGGTGGTGATGATCGTGGTCAGCATGGTCATGCCGCTGCTCTACATCCTAACGCCCTGGGTGGACATCGCCAACTATCATCTGCCGGATGCCCTGGCTTGGCTGGGGGTGCTGCTGATGGCCCTCTCAGTCTATCTCCTGTGGAGGTCGCATGCGGACCTGGGCACGAATTTCGCACTCACGCCGCACATCAAAGGGCATCAGTCCCTGGTCAGGGACGGTGTGTACCGGAGGATACGTCACCCTATGTACACGTCGCTTTGGCTGTATGGCCTAGCGACCCCCCTGCTCATCCAGAACCTCGCTGTCGGGTTCATGTTCCTGATCGTGTTCGCCCTTTTCTACCTGGAGCGTGTGCCTCACGAGGAGAGGATGATGAGGGAGAAGTTCGGAGACGAGTATCATCACTACTCCCTGGAGACTGGAAGGTGTCTACCCAGGATAAGGTGAGGCC
>JALOTM010000084.1 GCA_025457905.1 Methanomassiliicoccales archaeon | reverse complement strand
GGCCGGTTCCCATGCTCGCCGATGAGGGGCACGAAGGCGCAGCCCCCCAGGTTCCTGGTCGAGAACCTGCCCCTATGCCTGGTGACGAGCACCAGCTCCTGGTAGAAGAGGCCGCCCACCGGCACGAGCATCATCCCTTCCTCGGCCAGCTGCTCCTTGAGCGGCTCTGGGACGCGGGGGGAGGCCGCGGCCACGGATATCCGGTCGTAGGGCGCGTGCTCCGGCAGCCCCAGGGTCCCGTCCGCCACCACCATCTCCACCTGGTCGGCATAGCCCGCCGCCTCCAGGTTGCTGCGGGCCGTGGCCGCCAGGTTGGGGAGGCGCTCCACGCTGTATACCATGCCGCCCGGCCTCACCAGCTCGGCCATCACCGCGGCGTGGTATCCCGACCCGCCCCCCACCTCCAGCACCCTGTGCCCTGGCCTGAGGTCGAGAGCCTCCGCCATGATGGCCACCATGTGCGGTGCGCTGATGGTCTGGCCCTCCCCGATGTGCAGCGGGGTGTCGGTATAGGCCTGGCCTTGCAGGTCGGCGGACAGGAACCTCTCCCGGGGGACGGTGAGCATGGCCTGGGCCACCCTGTCGGTGCGTATGTAGCCGGAGGCGCGCAGCCGCGCCACCATCCTCTCCCTCTGCTCTGCTCTCTCCATCTCAGGAATAGGTGGTCCGGGCGCTCTTGGCGTAGATGCGGACGATGTCCCTGGCCGCGACGCCGCCCTGGCGCACCATGCCCTCCCTGGTCTTGATGCTGTGGACGACCACGTCGTCCCTCCCGATGGTCAGGATGTCGCCCACGAAGAACTCCTCGTCCGGCAGCGCGGTCAGCTCTGCGGCCAAGGTCTTGGAGGTCTTGTTGACGGATATCCGGACCCGGACCTTGTCGAACTTCTTCACCCAGATGGTGCTGATCTCCTTGGCCGGGGCCTGCGGCACCCGGCTCTCGCCCCTCTCGATGGCGGTGACGATGACGTTGGAGTCGCCGATGAAAAGCTCGTCACCCACCGCCACCAGCTCATCCTCACCGAACTCGAACTCCAGCTTCGTGGTCCGCCCCATGTCGCTGAGTAGCACGGGGAGCTTCACGGAGCTGGGCTCGCGGACCACGGTGGCGTGGACATGCTGGCACTCCTGGCATTTGACCGTGGTCTCCAGGACGTCGCCGCCCTTGGACATGCGCCCCCGCAGCACCTCATGGAGCGTCTTCTCGCCGCAGGAGGGACAGTCCAGGTACAAAGAGTTCGGGATAGACATCTCACCCCTCCATTCCGCTATCGCCCTTTCCATTGGTCTTGCGGCCTATTGTACTTATTCCCTCCAGCTCGAATGGCGCTCCGTGCCCGGGCACTATGACCTCGGCGAAGTCCACGATCAGGCGCATGCTGCGCATGGCCAGGTCCTCGTCGTAGCGGAGCCCCGGAGGCACCCATTTGACCACGTTGTCCCGGATGGGGATGGCGTCGCCGGTGATGGCGTACCTCCTCTCCGCCTCCACGAACACGCTCGCGCTCTCCATAGTGTGGCCAGGTGTCCGCACCAAGGTAACGCCCTCTGCCAGCAGGAACCCCTCGCCCACCTCCCCCTCCCCCGAGACCGAGACCTTCCTGGCCTGGGGGAAGAGGTCGTCGTTGCCATGGTGGTCTTGATGCAGATGGGTGCTCACCAGCATGGTGACCTGGGTGGGGCGCAGGCCAACTCGGGCAAGACCTTCGATGAGCCTCTCCCGGTACTCGCGGGAGGAGGTGTCCACCACGATCACCTCGTTGCCTGCCATCACCAGCGTGGAGGAGCTGTGCGCCTCCAGCACCGTCTTGCCGTCCCTTCGAATCGTTCCCTCGCACAGCACACTGACCCTTGGTGTCATCGCAACCTCACCTCGTATCCGCATTCGCTACTAAGGCTGTCGCCCTTGAGCGTGAGGGAAGAACCGCACCTCGGGCACCTGGCCCGGGAGGCGAAGTGCTCCAACCATGCCCTCCTCACGTCCTCATGGGTCTCGCCCTCGATCTTGGCCAGCGATTCCTTGAGCTCGGGGGTGGTGGCCAGCTCCCTCAGGCCTTGGGCATCCAGCCTGCTCACCTGGCTCCTCTTGGAGGCCCGGGGCAGGTTCCAGCCCACGGCCATGCCCACCACGAATCCGGCCAGGTGGGCCGTGACCGCCACCCCGGTGCCGGCCACCCCCAGGGCCAGGAACAGCTGCACGCCGAAGAAGACCAGCGCCGCCGCCCACACCGGGACGTTGGGCAGTATGATGATGAACAGCGGGAGGGTCAGCTTCTCCCTGGGGTAAAGGATGAACAGCGCGCCCACCAGCCCGGCGATGGCCCCGGATGCCCCGATGATGACCGTGTACTCGCCCCAGCGCACCATCCCCTCGAACACCGCCCCCAGTATGCCGGCGGCCAGGTACACGACCAGCATCCTGGCCTTGCCTATCCTCTCCTCCAATGGCCATCCGAAGAAGAGCAGGAATAGCATGTTGGCCAGGAGGTGCATGGCGCTGGCATGCACGAACATGCTGGTGAAGAGCGTGTAGAGGTCATCGCCGGTCTGCAGGTACTCGGGGCGAAAGCCCAGCTGCGACTCGATGACGTACCCGGGCCCGAATATCTCCAGGAAGAAGACCAGGAAGTTGGCCACTATCAAGGCCAGGGTGAGGGATACGCGCCTGAGCGCCCCCAATGCCAGGCTCGCCAGCATCACGGCGATGGCGAGCATCGAGATGGAGTCCATGTCTCCCTGTCCCTATTTGCTGCCCGGATAAGTGGCTTTCGCTCGGAATAGAGCGGACCGACATCTACTAGGCGGGCCTGCGGCCATCTCCCTCCGTTGAGGCCTGACCCGCGCATATATATCGAGGAATGTCCAGGCGTCTATCCCCCCAGCGAGGACACCCTCCTGCTATTGGACTGCCTGGGGGATGTGAGGGGGAGGAGCGTCCTGGAGATGGGCTGCGGCACGGGCATCATCGCCCTCCACTGCGCCGCCGCGGGCGCCGAGGTGATGGCCGTGGACGTCAACCCCAGGGCCGTGGCCTGCGCCCGGGCCAACGCAGAGAGGAACGGGATGAGCTTGAGGGTGCTCCTCTCCGACCTATTCCAGGAAGTGCAGGGAAAGTTCGAGGTGATCGTCTTCAACCCCCCCTACCTCCCGGGCGAGGCCCTGGACGACATCGACCGCTCCTGGGCAGGTGGGCGGGATGGCGTGGCCGTGCTGGCCCGATTCCTTTCCGCAGCTAGGGAGCATCTGTCTCCAGGGGGGTCCATCTACCTGCTGCTGTCCTCCCTGATGGACGAGGAGGCCCTCCAGCGCGCCCTTGCCGGCTACCGGTGGCAGGAGCTCGGGTCCAGGAAGTGCTTCTTCGAGGTGCTGTCCGCCGCTCGCCTGTGGCCTGAATCTTCCGACGAGGGCCTTCCGGGATGATCCTTGGGATGACCGTCGTTCCCCCTCTGATCGGTAGGATATGCGATCCGCGGGGCCAGCGCGGGCCTGATCTCCCATGGGCGAGGGCATCTATCCGCTGATCAGGCGGGCGATCTCCTTCTTGAGGAGCTCGCTGGCCACCTTGCCGTCCACCTTCCCCCGTAGGCGCTCCATCACCGGGCCCATCAGCGGCCCCACCGCGGCCATGCCCTTCTCCCGCACGAAGGCCTGCCGCTCGGCCACCACCTCGGCCACCACCGCCTCCGCCTCGGAGGAGTCAATCCGGCCGAGCCCCAGCTCCTTGACGGCCTGCTCCACGCTGCTGCCTTGGCACATGGACTTGAGCACCGCAGGCAGCGCCTCCTTGGCGAAGGCGCCATCGTGCAGGGCTCCGAAGGCGCTGCGCATGGCCTTGTCGTCCAGCTTGGAGACGTCCGCCCCCTCCTTGGCTATCTCGGGGAGAGTGCTCAGGAGCGTCCTCGCCGCCACCGCCGCCAGACCGTACTTGGACGCCGCCTCCTCGAATATGTCCTCGTGCCCCTCCCGAACCAGCTGGCGCGCCTGCTGCTCATGGATGCCGTACTTGGAGACGAACAGGCGCTCCACCTGCTCCGGGGCCATGGGGAGCCGGGACCTTATCGTCGCCATCCTGGTGGCGGTTATAGATATGGGCCTCACGTCGGTCTCGGGATACATGCGGCTCGCCCCCGGCAGGGGCCGAGAATAGGAGCTCGAGCCGTCAGGAAGGGGGTCCCGGGTCTCCTCGGGCACGCCCTCGAAGGCCATGATGGCCCGCTCCACGGCCGCCTCCAGGGCCGCCTTGGCCCTGCGCGGCTCATCGGCGCATAGGGCGAAGGCCGTTCCCTCCCCCACCCCCATCCTCTTCCTGATGGCGGCTACCTCCCCCGCGGTGATGCCGTACCCCGGGAGCTCGTCCGAATGGAAGATCCCCTGGACGCCAGCTCGCATCCTGGCCCGCTGGGCCATCTCCGCGCCCAGGCGCAGCCGTCCGTCCGGGCTCCTCATGAGCCCCTCCAGGCCGGGCAGGGGGGTGCCGAGCACGGCCTCGCCCTTGGACAGGGCGGCGGCGATGACCTTGGAGCGGCATCCCGTGAGGGCCGGCGCCAGGTCCGCGATCTCCGCCCTGGGCGGCGCTACACCTCGCTCCAAGAGTGTCCTCCTGACCTCGACGAGGCTGCGCTGGCGGTCCACCTCTCTCTGCACGTACTCAGGGAGCATGCGCAGCTCCTGCACGCCCTTGATCTCGACCCTCGCCCCCCCGGGAACGGAGATGTTGAGGTCCTCCCGGATGGTGCCCAGGCCGCGCTTCACGCGCTTGGTGGCCCTCAGCAAGGACCCCAGGCGGGCCGCCACCTCCTTCACCTCCTCAGGGGTGTGCATGTCCGGTCCCGTGGCCACCTCGATGAGCGGTATGCCCAGCCTGTCCAGGCGGTAGGTTACCTCCTGGCCCTTGGCCTCCACCTTGCGGGCGGCGTCCTCCTCCAGGCAGATGGACTGGATGCCCACCCTCCTTCCCTCCAGCTCCAGGTATCCGCCCGTGGCCACCAGGGCCGTCCTCTGGAAGCCAGTGGTGTTGGAGCCGTCGATGACGATCTTGCGCATGAAATGCACCTCGTCCACCACTTTGGAGCCGAGGAGCGCGGCGAAGGTGAGCGTGATGTCCATGGCCTCGGCATCGGCGTCATGGGGGGGCTCCTCGTCCTGGTCCACCAGGCAGCTGACCCGGGGAGGGGCGATGTAGCGGAACCGCATCCTGCGCTCGGCCTGCGCCAGCGCGGCACGGTCCACCTCGCCCAGCTCGCTCTGCGTCGGCCGGAGGCGGCGATGCAGCTCCCTCCCCTGGTCCTCGGTCAGCTCGGTGGCGCAGGAACAGAACAGCTTCTTGGTGTCCAGCTGCTGGTGGATCTCTATGCCGCAGGTCAGCTCGTGCGCCATCAGGACTCCCTCCTCGGGGACATCTCCCCACGAAGGTCGCTCGTCATGATTGCCCTGACCTCCTCCTGGCCCTTGGAGTTGGCAAGGGCCCACATGAGCTTGACGAGGGCGGTCTCGGGGAGCATGTCCTCACCTGGGATGGCCCCGGCCACCAGCAGGTC